>JALVRI010000396.1 GCA_027031325.1 Desulfobacteraceae bacterium | reverse complement strand
TTCCTGTTGTCGTTGCCGGCAATAATCGGGGCAACTCTGCTGGGGCTCAAGGAAGCTTCCATCACCACCAGCCTGCCGGCCGGGGCCGTGCTTGGCGGCAGTCTGACTGCCGCGCTGGTGGGTTACCTGGCCCTGGTTGTGCTTTTGAAAGTCGTCGACGCCGGGCGCCTGTACCGCTTTGCGCCTTACTGCTGGTTGGTGGGTGCGGCCGCCGTGCTGGCGGCCTTGATGTGAACCTAACCGGGCTGCCGGTTTACGGGCCGGCAGGCGCAATCCATAAAAAGGAGCATAACCATGTTGAATCCAGAAATCTTCAGGCAATACGATATTCGCGGCATTGCCGGCAAGGACATGGAAGAGGCGGACGTTGAAGAGCTTGGCAAGGGGATCGGAACCTTTCTCGGCGAGCAGGGCAAGCGGAACATCGTGGTCGGCCGGGACTGCAGGGTCAGTTCGCCGGCCTATGCCGCCGCCTTGATCAGGGGACTCGGCGCCACCGGTTGCCAGGTGATCGATATCGGTGTCTGCCCCACCCCGGTGTCGTATTTTGCCATCCGCCACCTGGAGGCCGATGGGGGGGTGATGGTCACCGCCAGCCACAATCCGCCCGAGTACAACGGGTTCAAGATCTGCTCGGGGCTGGATTCCGTTTGGGGTGAGCAGATCCAGCAGATCCGCAGGATAATCGAGGATGGAAAGTTCGCCGGCGGCCGGGGTTCCACCGTCGAGCGGGACGTGCTGGAAGCCTACAAGCGGTACGTCATCGACAACATAAGTCTTTCCCGGCCCCTCGAGGTGGCGGTGGACGCCGGCAACGGTACCGCCGGGATTACCGCCGTGCCCGTCATGGAGGCCCTGGGTTGCCGGGTGGACAGCCTCTACTGCGAAATGGACGGAACCTTTCCCAACCACGAGGCCGATCCGACCGTGGCGGCCAACATGGCCGAGCTGGTGGAACTGGTCAAGGGCAAAGGGCTGGACGTGGGTTTCGGCTTCGATGGCGACGGTGACCGGATCGGGGTGGTCGACCGCGACGGCAAGATGATTTTCGGCGACCAGTTGATGATCATCTTTTCAAGGGAGATCCTGGCCCGCAAGCCGGGGGCGACCTTCATCGGCGAGGTCAAGTGTTCCCAGACCATGTACGACGATATCGAGAAACACGGCGGCCGGGCCATCATGTGGAAGACGGGCCACAGCCTGATCAAGCAGAAGATGAAGGAGGTCAAGGCCGAGCTGGCCGGCGAGATGAGCGGGCACATATTTTTCGCCGATCGTTACCTGGGATACGATGACGCGGTTTACGCGGCCTGCCGCCTGCTGGAGATACTTGCCTCAACCGGAAAGAGCCTGGGTGAGCTTCTGGAAGACGTTCCGGAAACCTATAACACCCCCGAGATTCGGGTCGATTGTCCGGACAAGATAAAATTCGAAGTCGTCCGCAAGGTTACCGAGCATTTCCAGGCCCTCCAGAAAGTGATCGACATCGACGGCGCCCGGATACTGTTTGACGACGGCTGGGGCCTGGTCAGGGCTTCCAATACCCAGCCGGCCCTGGTCTTGCGTTTCGAGGCCCTCTCGCCCGAGGCCCTGGAAAAAATCCGGGCCACGGTCGAATCGGCCCTGGAAAAGATCAAGGCCCAGTTCTGACGGGCGGCTTGCCGGAAAGGACCTTCTGACTTGACTCGGGTTGCCACGGGCCGGATCTTCGGCACCTTGTTTTTCTCCCTTTTGGCCACCATTACCGGGGTGGGGATAGTGGTGCCCCTGCTGCCGGTCTACGCCAGCCGGCTGGGAGCCGGAGGTTTCACCATCGGCCTGATATTCGGGGCCTTTTCCCTGTCCCGCTCTTTCCTGTTGCCTTTTTTCGGAAGGCTTTCGGACAAAAAGGGCCGCAAACCCTTCATCGTGGCCGGGCTTCTGGCATACGGCCTGGTATCGGTGGCCTTCATGCTTGCCTCGTCGGTCAATCAGCTCATCGCCGTCCGTTTCGTCCAGGGAGCCGCCTCGGCCATGATCATGCCCGTCGTCCAGGCTTATATCGGCGATATTGCCCCGGCCGGCAAGGAAGGCCGCTACATGGGCCTTTTCAACGTTTCCCTGTTTTGCGGTCTTTCCCTGGGGCCGGTGCTGGGAGGGCTGATCAACGATCGTTTCAGCCTCCAGGCGGCCTTCATGGCTATGGGGTTGTTAGCCATGGCAGGTTGCGGCCTCAGTTTTTTCTGCCTTCCCCCTGCCGCCGGCGAGTCCGGAAGGTTGCGCCAGACCGATTCCTGGGGCTGGCGGCGGATCATTGCCGACAAGATGATCGCCGGCCTGTTCGTATACCGCTTCATGTACACCGCCTGCATCGGGGTTATCTGGGGTTTTCTGCCGGTGCTGGCAGACACCCGCTTTCACCTCACAAGCTCCCGGATCGGGGTGCTTGTGATGCTGGGAGTGCTGGTATCCGGCCTGATCCAGGCCCCCATGGGATACGTTGCCGACCGGATCAACCGCAAGGCCTTGATGGTGTCCGGCGGACTGGTGGTGACGGCCTCCCTGGCTCTTTACGCCTGGGCCGATGATTTTGAAGTCCTTTTTGCCGCCAGCGTCCTTTTCGGCCTTGGCGGCGGAGCGGCCATGCCGGCCCTGATGGCCATCGCCACTTCCAAGGGCCAGCAATCGTCCGCCATGGGGTCGGTGATGGCCGTGCTTACCGTGGCCCACAGCCTGGGGATGCTTTGCGGGGCCCTGATGGCCGGTCTCTTGATGGATTGGCTCAGCCTGAGCTATGCTTTTGCCGCCGGCGGCCTGATGATGGCCCTTGGGATCGTGGTTTTCGCAGTCCTGACGATCAAAAAACAGGTGCCGGTCGACACCCTGCCCCTTCTGGACGGTTGAAAAGGTGGTTTCGACGATGCTTTTGCGCCAGCAGACAATCATGGGCAACATCGAGCGCCGGGCCGCTGTCCTGGCGGCGGTGCGGCGTTTTTTCGCAAGGCAGGGCTTTGTCGAGGTTGAAACGCCCAACCGGATTCCGGCCCCGGCCCCCGAGGCCCACATCGAGGCCGAACCGGCCGGCAGCTGGTACCTGCACACGTCCCCCGAGCTGTGCATGAAAAGACTGCTGGCTGCAGGTTACGAACGGATCTGGCAGATTTGCAAGTGCTACCGCCGGGCCGAGCGGGGCCGGCGCCACCTGCCGGAGATGACCCTCCTGGAATGGTATGCCGCCGGGTGGGATTACCAGCGGATGATGGACTCGACCCGCCGGCTGGTGCTGGCGGTCATGGAGGAGGTTTGCGGCGGAAGCCTGGTCTACGCTGGAAAGCGGATCGATTTGGAAGGCCCCTGGCAGCGGCTTACGGTGGCCGAGGCTTTCAGGCTCTACGCCGGTATGTCCGTCCCCAAGGCCCTGGAGGCGGATCGTTTCGATGAAGTCCTGGGGGTCGAGATCGAACCTCGTCTTGGCTGGGAGCGGCCCGTCTTCCTGGTGGATTATCCTTGCGAGCTTGCCTCCCTGGCCCGCCTGAAAAAAGACGATCCTGCCGTTGCCGAGCGTTTTGAACTTTACATCGCCGGCCTCGAGCTGTGCAATGGCTTCAGTGAACTGAACGACGCGGCCGAGCAACGGCAAAGGTTTGCCCGTGAGCAAAAGGCGCGCCTGGCGGCCGGGAAACCCCCTTACCCGGAGACCGAAGCTTTCCTCAGGGCCCTTGAATACATGCCGCCGGCGGCCGGAAACGCCCTTGGTATCGACCGTCTGGTCATGCTGGCCTGTGACGCCGATTCAATCGATCAGGTGGTGACTTTTGTGCCTGAAGAACTCTGAACGGCCCCGGCAAACTTTTCCGCTCCTTGCCTTTTCTTCCTCCTCAGGGCCTTTTTTCCCTGAATTCGTCCGCCTGGCGGTCCTGGAGGAAGACGTGGTCGAAGCTTTGCATGTCGGCCTGCTCGTACCATTGCAGCCCCTGGCGGCGGCAGTCGTCGCAAACCTTGGCCGGAATATGGATGGCCAGGATGCGCTTGCCCCTGTCGGAGCTGGAGTCGATCCGCAGGGCGCCCGGGCAGTTGTCGCACACCAGGATCGTTTCTTCCTGGGTCTCGAAGATATTGTCGGTGTCATAAAAGATCCGGCGCTTGCGCCGGCCGCAGTTTTCATCCATCC
>JALVRI010000395.1 GCA_027031325.1 Desulfobacteraceae bacterium | reverse complement strand
CTATTTGTTCCGATCGCCTTAGCCTGCACGAAAGTGTTATCGAGATCTGCCTTGAAACTGCAGCCCGGCACTGGAGCCTTCATCCATGAAATTTCTGTATCGCTTACTGGAAAAGCGTATTCTTCGTGACAAGCCCCTGGTTTACAAACTCAATGTGATTTTCGGGCTCTTCTTTTTGGCGCCGGTTGTCTGTTTGATCTATTTCGGCATCCGCTACGGTATCCTCACCGACAAGTACCTGCCACTGTTTTTCCTGGGAGTGCTTATTTTTGCTTTTTTCGGCCTCAGCCTGCTCAGAAAGGTTTTCGAGGAAATCTCCGGCATTTCCAAGAAGATGGCCGAAAAGATAAAAAATGATTTCCCGGAAGACCAATGCCAGGTTTTGCCTTACAGCAACGAAATCCAGCGTCTGACCGAGTCGGTGGGGGTCATTGACCGCAAGTACAACCAGTTTGCCCAACTGTACCGGCGTAAAATCAGGGAAATATCTATTCTCAAGGATCTGACCGAGCTGTGCTATGTGACTTCGGATCCGGACGAAATACTCTACGTAGCCCTGGAAAGGGCTCTGGTATTGACCGATTCGGACGCCGGTTCCATCATGATGTTGGAGAGACCGGGCCGCAGGCGGTTTGTGGTGCGGGCTTCGATCGGCCTCGAAAAATGGGTCAAGATCAATGATACCATCGATTTCGAGTCGAGTATCGCCAAGTATGCGGTCCTCAACAAAGCTCCCCTGGTGGTGGAGGACGTGGAAAAGGACAGCCGTTTCGGCCGGGCCAACCGCCCCCAGTACGGGACCAAGTCGTTCGTTTGCCTGCCTATAAAAACGAGTCGGGAAATAATAGGTGTTTTGACCGTTTCCCGGCGGGACGGAGACAGTACGTATAACAATGAGCAGGTTGCAATCCTGGAGCCATTGCTCAGCAATGCGGCTTTCACCTACGAAAATCTGTTGCTGATGCGTGCCAACCGCCGTTTGCGGAAGGAATTGAAAACCTTTGTCGACATTTTGGAGATAATAAATTCAAGTTTTCGGGGAAGTGAATTGCTCCAGGCCTGTCTGTCGGAGATGCGCAACCTGGTCAACTTCGACGTGGCAATGATCTTGCGGCGCGACATCAACCGGATGGACGAAATCGTGGTCTATGAAGTCCTGGCGGTTGAAACGACCATGGTTGGGCGGGGAACACACCTGCCAATCAAACGCAACAGCATGATCGCACGAGCCTTGAAGCAGGAAAGCCCTCTTCTGATTGCTGATACCGGAAGCCTGGATGATGAATCCGACCGTGACCTTCTGGCCGACCAGGAAGGCAAGGCGGCTATGCTGGTGCCCATGAGGATTGACGGTAACGTGGGGGGGCTGCTGGTGCTGATAGCGCCGGAGGCAGGGGAACTGGAGTCCGCCCAGCAGTTTGTCCACTGGGCTTGCAGGGCGCTTTCCCTGGCGGTCGAACGCAACCAGCTGTATGCGGCCGTGGTAAAACGGAACAAGGAACTCGATTCGATCAAGCAGATCGGAAGCGCCCTTGCTTCATCTACTTTCGATATCCAACAGGTTCTTAACTACACCATGGAGATGATCCGGGTCATAATGGATGTCGAGGCCGGTTCTCTCTATCTTCTCAAAAACAAACAACTCGAGTTCGCCGTGGCTTTCAACATGGACCCGGAGGCAAGGGGACATCTCAATCTCAAGCTCGGACAGGGTATACCCGGTTACGTGGCAGCCCGTGGAGAATCAATCATAATCAATGATTCGGACGGCTCCTCCCTCTTCCTGCCCGAGATCGGACAGGAGGCAGGAGGCAAGATCCGTTCGGCCCTTTGTGTGCCGATGATATCCCAGGGCAAGGTGATCGGAGTGATCGAAGTCATCAACAAGATGAACGGAGATTTCGTTTCCAACGACGAGGATCTGCTCCAGTCGATCGCCTCTTCGGTCTCGATTGCCATTGAGAATGCCAACCTCTACAAAGAAACGGTCGCCATGGCCGAAAACGAGCGGGCCATCCGGCGTATGTTTCAGAAATTTGTCCCCAAAGAGATCCTGGACAAGATTCTCCACGGGTCTGCCTCCGGCATGGAGATGGTTGAGGAACTAAAGACCCTTACCCTCATAAATGTCGACATTCGGGGGTTTTCGAAGTTGTCTAAAACCCTGGGGCCCCAAAAGACGGTCTATCTCCTGAATGCCTTTTTCTCGGTCATGGGCGAGACGGTTTTTAAACACCACGGAATCGTGGACAAATACCTTGGGGACGGGTTCCTTGCCATTTTTGGGGCCCCCGTATCGAGTATTGCCGATGCCGACAACGCCATCACGGCCGCCCTGGAGATGAAAAATGCGCTCGAAACGATCAATGCCACCATCGCCAAGGAACTGAATGTGAAGCTCAAAATAGGCATAGCCATCCACACCGGTGAAGTTGTCGTCGGTAATATCGGCTTCGAAATGAAGATGGACTATACTGTCATTGGAGATTCGGTCAACGACGTTTTCCGGCTTCAGGACATGACCCGCCCTTACCCCAACAGTATCCTTATCAGTGAAAAGACCCTTAAAGCCGCCCGCCTCGCCCTGGATGTGATGGAACTGGAGCAACGTTTGGGCAGCCTCAAGATTTTTGAACTGATGGGCGAAAGCAAGCAGGACGTTTCCCGGAAGGCAAGCCGATCTATTCCAGCCTGACTTTAAATTTGCGGATAAAACCGGCCGGATTATATGAAAGTTTTGCTTTCCTGAGTCCCTCGTCTCCAAGGTCCTGTTCCCGGTTGACCCAGGTGATATCGTCCTGGCATCTGGCCAGAAAAAACTGGTTTATGGCCTGGTACGAGCCCTTGAAGGAGGGGTCGCCCTTTTCGAAATGAATCACCAGGGTATCATGACTGATCTTTTCGGCAATGGTATAAGCGGCCAGGATTCCGTCGACTTCCAGTGCGCCACCGCTTATCCTGTCCAGGGAGGTCCAGTTTTCAAGCACGTTTATGATGACTCTGTTTTCAGCGGCCAGAATCTGATTTGCTTCGCAGTCTTTCCAGAGGCACCAGTTGTCCTGCATTTCCAGGGCAAGCTTTACCATTTCATGGCCAAGGTCCAGGTAACGATAGGTATATTTGCGCCGGAACTGGTTTAGCAGGTTCTTTTTCTTGTGAAAACGTTTCCCTTTGAGGCTGACAAGCTCTTGTCTCAGGTAAAGATAATCCCATTGACCACGGTCCTCAAAAAGCTCCAGGCCCTTTGGTCCCAGCCGTTTCCAGGTCATGGCCAGCTCTTCGGGGACTCTTTGGAATGTATGCGCTCCGCAGGCCTGTAAGGCTTTCAATATTTCTTGCCAATCAGCCTTTTCCCATGGTCCGATCGGGGCCCAGAGGCTGGAGACGGGTGTGGATTGGGATATCCATACCAGTTGGTTGGTCCGATCCCAGGCCCATTTGAGGCCGTATTCTTCTGCCCAGCCCCATATGTTGATAAAACTGTAATCCGACGCTTTTTGTGAACAAAAAGATAACAAATGATTGTACTCTTTTTGTCTTTCAAGATCGATGGCTTCGAATTCCAAGGTGTCGATCATTTTACGGTTTGTATCCTTATTGATATTTATCGGGAACTTATGAGAAAGATTCTCAAGTCCATCACATTGGTGTGGGTCGGCCCAGTGATCACCAGGTCGTCCAGAGCTTTGAAAAAATGGTAGGAATCATTGCGCTGGAGAAAATCTTCGGCATCCAGTCCAAGCCGGCCCGCCCTTTCGGTAGTAAGCCCGTCGGCTATGGCTCCGGCGGCGTCGGTGGGGCCATCGGTACCATCGGTTCCTCCGCAAAGCAAGACTATCTCGGGGCAACCGGCTATGTCCAGGGCTGAGGCCAGGGCAAATTCCATATTGCGGCCGCCAAGGCCTTTGCCCCTGACAGTGACAGTTGTCTCTCCTCCTGAAAGCAGACAGGCCGGAGGGGCGATTGGGTTTGCGGTAAGGTTGGTTTCGCGGGCTATGGCCCCGTGAACCTGGGCCACGGTCCTGGTCTCACCTTCCATCATGGAAGATAGGAGCAATGTATTGTAACCAAGTTCGCGGGCTTTTTTGCGGGCTGCCTCCATGGCCAGGAGGTTATCTGCGATGATTACGTTTTGCACGTGCTGCCAGGGGAACGAATCGGCCTTGGGGGTTTCAGG
>JALVRI010000394.1 GCA_027031325.1 Desulfobacteraceae bacterium | reverse complement strand
CGAACCTGCGTGCAACGATCCGGCGACTTCCCGGCAGCACCTGGAATCCTGATCCGATCACTTCGAAAGGAGGACTATATGCATAACCTGGGCAAACAATCCATTGTTCTTTTAATCGTCTGTGCCCTGCTGCTGGCACCGTTCAACGCCATGGCCGCTTCTTCGACCGATGAAGACGACCAGGTCACGGCAGGCAAGATGGTCGCAGATGCCCTCTTGGTGCGCCCCCTGGGCATAATCGCCCTGATTGCCGGAACGGCCGTCTTTATCGTCTCCTTACCCTTTTCGGCCCTGGGAGGCAATACCGACAAAGCCTACCATCAGATGATGGTCAAACCGGCGAAATTTACTTTTCAGCGGCCGCTGGGGGAGTTCTAGCCCGGCCGCTGAAGTAAAGCTGGTTTTCCAAAAAGTCCGCTTCCGGGCAGGGGCCTGGAGTGTCGGATTGTTGGCGTCGAACAATCCCGGAGGGTTCTTTTCCCAAAACCATCTTTTTATGTAATTTTTGAAGGCCGCAAGCCGGCAGAGCCCTCTTGGACAAATAAAGGGGACACCGCCACCGGGCCCGAAGGCCTTGGCAGGCTGTCAGATGGCACGGTGCCACCAAGGATACGGGAATGCAAGTTTCAGGGAGGAATAAATTTTGCCTGTACATCTGGTAGACCATCCATTGGTCAAGCACAAGCTGGGACTCATGCGTCAGGACAATCTTTCCACCAAGGACTTTCGCGACCTTGCCTCGGAGATCGCACGCCTGCTCACCTACGAAGCAACCAAGGACCTGGAAACCGAACGCCGGACCGTCGATGGTTGGGCCGGGCCGGTGGAAGTCGAGAAGATAAAGGGAAAAAAGATCACCGTCGTTCCCATCCTGCGGGCAGGGCTGGGCATGATGAACGGTGTCCTGGATCTCATCCCGTCGGCCAAGGTCAGCGTAGTCGGGCTCTACCGCAACGAAGAGACCCTGGAGCCGGTGAAGTACTATGTCAAGATGACCAGCAACATGGCCGAGAGGATCGCCCTCATCCTCGATCCCATGCTGGCCACCGGCGGCACCCTCTGCGCAACGGTGGATTTTTTGAAACAGTCCGGCTGCAACCAGATCCGGGGCCTGTTCCTGGTAGCGGCCCCGGAAGGTATCCGGCGGCTGGAACAGACCCATCCGGACGTCGACGTCTACGTCGCCGCCATAGACGACCGACTCAACGACATCGGCTACATCCTGCCCGGTCTCGGTGATGCCGGGGACAAGATTTTCGGAACCAAGTAGCCCGTGCTCATCCCCTCTGGTCGATGGGAATGTAGTCCGTTTCCACCGGCCCCATGTAAATCTGGCGGGGCCGGCTCAGTTTCCACATGGGATCGTCCATGCTTTCTTTCCACTGGGCGATCCATCCCGGCAGCCGGCCGATGGCAAACATCACGGTGAACATGTTGGTGGGAATACCGATGGCCCGCAAGACGATTCCGCTGTAAAAATCCACGTTGGGATAAAGGTTGTGCTCGATGAAGTAATCATCGTTGAGGGCGGCTTCTTCAAGCTCCTTGGCGATATCAAGAAGCGGATCATCGAGGTTCAGGGCGTCAAGCAGCTGATCACACATCTTTTTCATTATCCTGGCCCGGGGGTCATAGGTCTTGTAAACCCGGTGGCCGAAACCCATCAAACGGAAAGGATCGTTCCTGTCCTTGGCCCTTGCGATCGCCTTGCGGTAATCCCCGCCGTCTTCCTTGATGGCCGTCAGCATCTCCACCACCGCCTGGTTGGCGCCACCGTGCAAGGGCCCCCACAAGGCGGCTATGCCGGACGAAATGGCCGCGTACAGGTTCACCCGGGCGCTTCCCACCATGCGAACCGCCGAGGTTGAACAGTTCTGCTCGTGGTCAGCATGCAGAATCCAGAAAACCTCCAGGGCCCGTACCACCTCTTCCTTTATTTCGTACGGCCTGACCGGCGTGTGAAACATCATGTTGAGAAAGTTTTCGCAATAGGCCAGGTCCGGCCGCGGATAAACCGGGGTGTGTCCCAGGGAGATCTTGTACGACATGGCCGCCATGGTCCTGATCTTGGCCAGCAGGCGGGTGACGGTTATGTTGATCTCTTCTTCCAGGTTCTCCAGGGCCGGGTAAAAACTGCGCAATGCATTTACCATGGCCGAAAGAATCCCCATCGGGTGGGAGGCCCGTGGAAAATGCTGGTAGAATATCTTCATGTCCTCGTGGACCAGGGAATGGTCGTTGAGCATGACTGAAAAGTGGGTCAGCTCCTGCAAGCTGGGCAACCGGCCGTTGATCAGGAGATAGGCCGTCTCCTTGAAGGTGGATCTTTCGGCCAGCTGTTCAACCGGAATGCCCCGGTAACGTAAAATACCCTTTTCGCCGTCCATGTAGGTTATACGGCTTATACAAGAGCCGGTATTGGCGTAACCCGGATCAAGAGTTATGAGACCGGTTTCGGAACGCAACCTGGAAATATCGATGGCCTTTTCACCCTCGGTGCCGGTGATCAGCGGCAGGTGATATGTTTTACCACCATATTTCAGCTCGACGTAATCATCCATGGCCGAATCCTTTCTCTGGTTTGTGGTCTGGTCCGGTTTGAGGCACTTTGTCACGCCGCACAGAAAGAGCGGCTTGTCTGCCGGCAAATGGAATGTTAACTTACACTAGCTATCCCAAAGTATCAAGCCGACGCCGGGTCTGACAAGATTCCGGTTTAGCACCCTGCCTGGAGGTAACCGGCATGAGCCTGAAAGAGAACCTGCTCCGCAAAAAAGAAATCGAAAAACTTGCTCGACAAGTCCTGGCTTCGCTCAAACCGACCGATTTCGGGGTCAAGCTGAACCGCCGGGCGATGCGTAAAATGCTGACATGGGCCGGATATGAACGCCGGGACCGGCGCGACCTGGAACTGTGGATCAGGCCGCAAGCAGAGCCGGCCCAAAAGCGTTACATAATCGTGCTGGACGGGGAACTTAAATGCTACCATACCACCATCGACGACGTGGTCCTGCGCAAAAGTCCCACGGTAAAAGAAATGATCAGCATCCGCAATGCCATCAAGATCCTCAACGACAAGGACGTGGTGGTCACCAAGGCGGCCGGCACCCTGCAGGCCGTCAAGGAGGAACTGTTGGCCGGGCTTAACCTCGAGGTGACCCCGGAAGGGGTTGCCGAAATAGTTGCGGAAGGGCGCCAGGCCCTTGAAAACCGCTACCCGGAAGGGGTTACCGAGGCCCTCGAACTGCTGGCCGACCTGCTTGGCTGGAGCCCGGCTCCCAAGGGCCTGACCCCGCCCCATACCCGCATCCGGGGCCGCTCTGACGGCGCCGAACGCTTCGGCCCTCTTGTCTTATACGCCCCGGCCAGGAGTTACCTCTGCCTGCTGGAAAACACCCTCGCAACCGGCGATCCCGGGACGGCCGAACTGCTCGGCGACCTTGCAGCCGGAAAAGAAAGGACCGCCATCGAGGGCCCGGCGGTCTGGGACAAGCTCGAATCAATGGTCCTGGAAGCTGCCCGCACCTGACCCCGGCGGCCGCCATGGCCGACCGGAAACCTGGGGGGAAGAGACCATGGAAAAACGGATCGTACTTGAAAGCAGTGCCGGCAAGCTGGAGGCTGCGGTCTTCAGGGGTGCAGGCGACAAGGCCGCCATCATAACCCACCCCCATCCCTTGTACGGCGGCGACATGGACAACCCGGTAGTCATGGCCCTGGCCGCAGCCTACCGCAAGGCAGGCTGGAGCGTCCTCAGGTTCAACTTCCGCGGTACCGGCAGGAGCCAAGGGGAATATTCCGGGGGGCGGGGCGAGGTCGAAGACGTCCAGGCGGCCGTAAGTTTCATGCGCGAACAGGCAGGTGGTTCGATCCACCTGGCCGGTTATTCTTTCGGCGCCTGGGTCAACAGCCTCTGGGCCGTGCGGCACCGGGACCATTCGATACCCCTGGTGATGGTATCTCCTCCGGTGAACTTTCTATCCTTCGACGAGGTGAACCACCTTCCCGGGTTGAGGCTGGTGGTGGCCGGCGGCCTTGACGAAATAGCACCGGCCGACCGAATCCTTGAAATGGTACCCCACTGGAATCCATCGGCCGACCTGATGATAATGGAAGAAGCCGACCATTTCTACGGGGGGTTTTGGCAGAGCATGACCGATATCGTAGTTCAATGGCTCCGGGAGGCAATCCTCACCAAAGCCTAACAGGCTGTTGAAAAACGTCACGCAGGTCAGACAAGCCAAAATCCGGGTTTAACGCCGTATGGCCAAGCCTAATAGTTTTTCAACAGGCCAGCTAAAGTTTTGCCGCCTCCCGGCCGATAGCCTGTTCAACAGGTATGTCTGGAGGGCGGCTCGTGCAGGTAACAGGTCGGCAAACCCAATTTTCCATCCCTTTGCGGCAATACCAGGCTTGCTGCAGGCCGGACCGGAACCAGGATTAGGCACCAGCCCGGTTGCGGCGCAACAACATCCCGTAAAGCTGGGAGACCAGCATACCGGCCAGCATCAGGCCGCAGCCGCAAAGAGCTTTGAAGGACATGGATTCACCCAGGATCACCCAGCCGCTGATCACGGCGAAAACCGCCTCCAGGCTCAAAAAAATGGCCGCATGGGCCGGATGAGCATCTTTTTGGGCCACCACCTGGAGGGTGTAGGCTACGCCCACCGACATCACCCCGCCGTAAGCGATGGCCCAGGAGGCCGAACAGATACCATCCCAGGTGATATCCTCGATCATCACCGCCGTTGCCAGGCTGAGGGCCGAACACACGGCGAACTGGATTGCCGCCAGCACCAGGGCCCGGGCACCCTGGACCAGCCGGTCGATCAAAAGTACGTGCCCGGCCCACAAAAAGGCGCTGATCATAACCAGCAGGTCACCCCGGGCGATGCTGAAATCATCGGTCACGCAGAGCAGGTAGAGTCCGGCGGCGGCCATCAGGGCGCCGGTCCAGGTCCCGGCATTGGTTTTACGGCCAATGGCCAGGCCGATTATGGGAACCAGGACAACGTAAAGGCCCGTTATGAACCCGGCGTTACCGGCCGTTGTATACACCAGGCCCATCTGCTGCAGGCTGGCTCCTCCGAAAAGCAGGCTGCCTGCCAGGATTCCGCCGGCCATATGCTGACGCCAGCTTGCCCGGCCACCTTCCCCATAACGCCGGCCGGCAGAACTCTTCCAGGCAAATGGCAGCAGCACCAGGGCTCCCAGCGCAAAACGGATACCTCCAAAGGTGAAGGGACCGACAAAATCCATCCCGACCCTCTGGGCAACGAAGGCCACCCCCCAAATGGCAGCGGTGACAAGCAGGAGCAGGTCTGACTTGAGATTTGAGCGCGCCATGGTGCAAAAGGATCCTGATACGATCTTTCCGGCATAATCAGCAGATAAACAAATCCGGTCTTCATAGCCCAATAAGAGAGCCAAGTAAAGCCATGCTGCTTTCAGGCCAGTCCGCCTTGCGGGATAAATCCGGTCCTTTCGTTGCTTGCCGGTATCCGGACAGGCTCTGGGGTATAAAGCGGGGACTCGAAATCCAAACGGAGCGTCGATTTTCCGGCCTTGACGGGAACACCATGCAGCCTTACACTGGGTTGAATCCGGATTTTGGAGCACAATTACTTTTTGTAGGCGCTTGAAGTGCATAATCCGGGTTGCACTGTCCGCAGAAGCCGTAACGGAAAGGAAGCGTGCCATGCTCGAAGCCCTGGCCAAAATCATCAAGGTGCTCAATTCCGAGACCGATCCCTGGCAGATAAGCCTGGCTGTCTGCTTTGGGATGGTCATCGGTTTCAGCCCCCTGGCAAGCCCTCACAACCTGCTGGTGCTGCTTGCGGTGCTCCTGTTGAGGGTCAACCTGTCAACCTTCCTGGTAGCCTGGTCCTTTTTCGGGGCCCTGGCCTTTGCCCTCGATCCCCTCTTTCACAGGGCTGGCCTGACCCTGCTGACATCCAAGTCCCTGCTGGGGTTCTGGACCGCCCTTTACAACACAACCTGGTTCCGCCTGGACCGGCTTTATAACACCGTGGTCATGGGCAGCCTGGCAGCAGCCCTGGTGGCTTTCTTCCCCCTTTTTCTGTTGATCAACTGGACAGTCCGCCGCTACAGGATCCATATCCGTGACTGGGTGGGCAAATTGAAGATCTCCCAGTTGGTCAAGGCCAGCAAGCTATATGCCGCTTATAGGAACATATCCAATCTGGGAGGTACGGCATGAACCGCCTGATTCGATGGAAAGGACTGGCCGCCTTTGCCGCCTTCTGCCTGGCGCTCTGGCTTTTCTGGTGGTTGCTGGCCGGATGGCTGGTGAAAATCTCTATCCAGAAAGCGGCCACCGCTGCCGTGGGCGCCGAAGTCGACGTCGGCAAGGTCAAGCTTTCGATCCTGCCTCCAGGACTGCGGATCGATCATATTGAGGTAACCGATCCTGACAATCCCCGCTTCAACCTGGTGGCGGTTGCAAGGGCCGAGATGGCCATCGCCGCCGCTCCCTTGTTGCGGCGCAAGCTGATAATCGAAAACATGCAGGTTCAGGGACTACGCTTCGGAACCAGGCGCGCCCGTCCCGGTAAGGTACTCGAAAAGCGCAAGCCGCAAGAACCGTCCGGGCCGCGGGCAAAACCAAAGGCCAAGCCGAAAACCATCAAGTTGCCGGATGAACTCTGCTTTCCGGCCGGCCTGCCGGCCCTGAGCTTGCCGGATGCCCGCAGTATCCTGGAACGCGAAAAGCTGGCCAGCCTGGAAGAAGCCAGGCGATTGGAAAAAGACCTGGAACGGGCCCGCAAGGAGTGGGAAACCCGCCTGAAACAGCTCCCTGACGAAAAGAAGCTTGCAGTCTACCGTCGCCGGCTGGAGGAAATCAGGCAAAAGAGCGGCTCGCTGGCCGGCATCCTGGACTCGGCCGGCAAGATCAGGCAATTGACAGTCTCGATCAGGCAGGACATCGCGCTGCTGGAAAAGGCCAAGAACGATTTCCAGGCTCAGGCCGGGGAATTTCGCCGGCGGGCAGTCGATCTTTCCAAGCTCCCGGCCCGTGACCTGGCCCGCCTGAAACGAAAATACAGCCTGTCGGGCAAGGGGCTTTCCAACCTCAGCCGCCTGCTGTTTGGCAAAAGCCTTTGCCACTGGTACCAAACAGCGGCCCGTTGGTATTTCAAGATCGAGCCTTACCTCCACCGGCTCCCAGCATCCAGTGACAAGCCGGTCCGCCGGCAGCCGGTCCGCGGGCGGGGACTTGATATCCGCTTTGCCGAAACCAATCCCCTGCCGGATTTCTGGCTGCAGGAAGCCCGGTTGGGGTTGATTCTGAAAGCCGGCGAGGTCAAGGGCAGCCTCAGCAACCTTTCAGACTCCCCCGTGCTGGTGGGCAAGCCTACGGTACTGCGCCTGCTGGGCCGTAACCTGGAAAACCTGGGGAGCCTCTCACTTGTGGGCAGCCTCGATTTTACCCGGCCCCGGGCCCCTCACCACAGGCTCAGATCCCGCACTGCCGGATTGAAAATCAGCGATCTGACCCTGGAAACCCTGGACGCCCTGCCGGTAAAAATCGAGACCGGGTCGGCCGACCTGGCCCTGGACCTGGAGGCGGAAAAAGACCGCCTCACAGCCCGCATCGAGGGTAAACTGACCCGGCTGAAACTGGCAGCCGGGGCCGGAAATGTTTCCGGCCTGGCAGGAGAAATCGCCCGGGCCCTTGAAAAAGTACGCGGTTTCGGGTTCCAGGTGGACATGCAGCAAAGAGGCTCCCAAATTTCGAGCCGGGTTTCCTCGGACCTCGACCAGGTTCTGAAAAAGGCCGTGGCCTCAAGCCTGGCCGATAAAACCGCCCGCCTGGAAAGGCAACTTCGGTCAGCCATTTCGGAAAAGGTGGCCCAACCCCTGGCCAATGCCAGGCAGAAGGTGGCCCTGCTTGGCCCCCTGGAAAAGATGATCACCCGGCGCCTTGACCTGGGCAACGATCTTTTGCAGGGTCTCAAGCTACCCTTCTAGTCTTTATCCGCGGCAAAGGCTTTTCAGCCGACCAAGGTCCTGCCAGGAAAATCCCCGGCGGCGGCAGGGAAAAATTGCATTGTTGGTCAAAAGCGGATCGCTTTCAAGATCGTAGGGCGAGGCCTCCAGGGCCCGGGACCAGAGTCTTGTCCCGGGAATGGGGCTGTAATGGGCCAGAACCGGGGTAATGCCCGCTTCCTTGACCACCTGGATGGAACGGGCCACGGCCCGGAAAGATTGCCCGGGCAGGCCTGCCAGAAGATAGGCCCCTACCTGCCGGGCTTGAAAACCGGCTCGTTTGAGGTTTTCCACTGCCGTCCGGAATTGCTCCTCGGTGACCTTGGCGTCCAGTTGACCGCGCTGCTCGAAGGCGGTGGTCTCCAGGCCCAGGCGGATGGTCCGGAAACCGGCCCGCAACAGCAAGCGGGCCACTTCCCGGTCTATACCGCGCAGGTGAAGGGCATTGGGGGTATGGAAGGCAAGGTCCAGGCCCAAGGCGGCTATCTTTTCCAGCAAGGGCAGGGCGTGTCTTTCGGCGTCCACCAGGAAGGCGTCATCATAGAGGGCGAAATTGCGCACCCCGAAACCCCGGTGCCAGTAAAGCATCTCTTCCACCACCGATTCCGGGCTGCGGCGCCTCAATTTCGGTTCCAGGATAAAGCCGGCACAATAGGCGCACCTGAAAGGACAGCCTCTGCCGGTCAGCAGCGGAACATACGGCAGTTGGCGCTGCAAGTCGAAGGCCGGCCAGGGGTAAGTGTCGAGCCGGGCCGGGTCGAACCCGGGGGTTACGCGCCAGCCGGTGTAATCTGCCAACAGGTCGAAAATGACCGCCTCTCCGGGCCCGCTCAGGACTTGGTCGGCCCCGGACACCTTCCTTGCGTGATCCGGACATAAAGTGGCATATATCCCTCCCAGGGCCAGGGGAACATCGCCGAAGGCCCTCCTCAGCTCGACGATGGTTTCCTGCACCCCCGGATACCAGTATGTCATCAAGGAAGTCACCAGGATCAAGTCCGGCTTGGGGATCGCGGCCAGGTCCCGGCGCAACCATTCGGGACGGATCCCGTAGCGGCTCCAGGTGCGGGGCACCCCGGCCAGAAGCGCCGGTTTTGGCAGGGGGGTCTTGAAGTAGGGGCCGCGGCCGTCGGGCTTGGTCTTGGCGGCCACCGGTGAACGGGGGTGAAAACGGTCCAGGCAGTCGATGAAATCCACCCTCACCCCGTGACGGCGCAGCAGGGCTGCCAGGAGCAACAGGCCCATGGGCCTTGCCCAATAGTCGAAGGCCGCAAAATCGTGAATCCAGGGGTTGACCAGCAGAACCCCGGGAGCGGCCGGAGATCTGTTCACCGGTTTCATCCCTGATCGGCTTGGTCCCGGTCAGCGGCCGGTTGGAGGTCGAAATACTGCATGGAAGTCTTTTTCAGCTCGCGGCGGCTGAAAAGGAGGGTGTAGCGGTCCACCTTTGCTTTTCGAGCGATTCGGCGTGCGATCCGGCGGCAGTCTTCCTCGGTGGCCCCATGGATCATGGTGTAAAGGTTGTAAGGCCACTGGTCGGTGGGATCGCGGCGGTAACAATGGGAAACTTCCCTGAAAGAGGCCATGATTCGGCCGACCTTTTCCACGCGCTCTTCATCCACTTGCCAGGCGGTCATGGCGTTGGCGCTGTAACCGGATTTCTGATGCCGTAAGGTGGCTCCGAAACGCCGGATCACCCCCCGCCGGCAAAGAGAAGCGAGGGTATCTAAAAAAAGCTCCTCGCTGATGCCCAACTGCCGTGCAAGCTCTGCATAGGGACGCCTGACGATCGGTATGTCGCCCTGGATGGAAGCAATCACCCGTTTTTCAAGCTCGCTCAACATGGCCATCTTTCCTGCCCTATCCAGCCTCCGATGTCAAGACGAAGCCCGGGCCTTGTCCGGGAAGAGGCGGGCTATCTCCTCGACCGTCGCCCGGCAGATTCCCCTTTCGGTAATCAGTCCGGTAACCAGGCGGGCCGGGGTGACGTCGAAGGCATAGTTGGCCGCAGGGCTGCGGACCGGGGGGATCAGCACCTGCCGGGTATGGTCCCCGGCAAGCCCCTGGACGTAACGCACCTCGTCCGGATCCCGCTCCTCGATGGGAATCCGGCGCAACCCGTCCCTGATTTGCCAATCGAAGGTTGAAGACGGCAAGGCGACGTAGAAAGGGACATTGTTGTCCCGGGCTGCAAGAGCCTTGAGATAGGTACCGATCTTGTTGGCCACATCACCGGCGGCGGTGGTGCGATCGGTGCCGACGATAACCATGTCCACCAGGCCATGCTGCATCAGGTGCCCGCCGGCGTTGTCCACGATAACCGTGTGATCAACTCCCCGGCGGCCCAGTTCCCAGGCAGTCAGCCGGGCGCCCTGGTTCAAGGGGCGGGTTTCATCCACCCAAACGTGCACCTTGAGCCCTTGCTGGTGGGCCGCGTAGATCGGGGCCGTGGCCGTGCCCCATTGCACGCAGGCCAGCCAGCCGGCGTTGCAGTGGGTCAGGATGTTTACCGCGGCACCGTTTTTGCGGCGGCTTATCTGCTCGATCAGCCCGGCTCCGTGTATTCCGATCCGGCGGCAGTTTTCCACTTCCTCGGCGGCTATCAGGCCTGCCTCCTTACATGCGGCGGCCACTTGCTGCCCGGCCCGTTCGCACTTCAAGGCCGCCGCCAGGGTGCGGTCCACGGCCCAGGCCAGGTTTACCGCGGTGGGGCGGGCGGCCCGGATCCGGGCCGCCTCTTTCTCAAGCCCGTCCCGGCCTTCAGCCGAGGCCGCCGCCAGCATGACACCGTAGGCCCCGGTGACACCAATCAGGGGCGCGCCACGCACCACCATCTCGACTATGGCCTCGATAACCTGGTCAACCGTGGTCAACTCCAGGATTTCCAGCCTGTGGGGTAATTTCCTCTGGTCGATCACCTTGACCGTCAAGCCGTCTTCAGCCAGCCAGATCGGCCGGTCCGGATTGAGCTCGTCCATGGTCCGCCTTTCATCAACAAGGTTCAGTCGGCAAAAAGAGATACGTGTTTAAAAAGGTTTACATCCACCAGGCCCCGGTCGGTGAGCTTCAATTCCGGAATCACCGGCAGGGCCAGAAAACTGAGGCTCATGAAAGGATCCGACAGCAGGCACCCCAGGGACCTGGCCGCCTCCAACAATTGATCGAGACAACCGCAAACTTTTTCAAGCGTTTCGGTCGACATCAGCCCGGCCAGGGGCAACGGAAGCCCGGCCAGCACCCTGCCGCCTCCGACTGCCACCAGGCCCCCGCCGTTTTCCACCAGCCACCTGGCAGCAAGCAGCATGTCGCCATCGTCGGCTCCCACCACTATCAGGTTGTGGGAATCGTGGGCCACGGTTGAGGCCAGGGCGCCCCACTTGAGTCCGAACCCGCTCACAAAGCCGATACCCATACCGGCGTTTCCACTGTATCGCTCGACAACCGCCAGCTTGAGCAGGTCCCTGCCCGGATCGCTTACAGCCCGGCCTTCGGAAACGGTGGCCTCGCTGACCAGGCTGCCGGTGACTATCTGCCCGTCTTTAACCTGGATCACCCGCACCCGCCTCGTGCGGGCCGGAATACTGAAATCCAGGCGGCCGGGATCGATCTTCATGGGCGAAGGCGCAAGGGGTGCTTTGCCCGGGTCAATTTCCTCCACCATCTTACCGCCGGCCGCCACCAACCGGCCGCCATGAAAAACGCGGCTTACCTCAAACCTTTCCAGGTCATCCAGGATCACCAAATCGGCGCGGCGCCCGGGGGCCACCGCCCCCAGGTGACCCAACCCGAAATACTCGGCCGGGTTGAAGGTGGCCAGGCGCACGGCGGTCACCGGGTCTGTGCCGCGGGCGATAGCCTGACGCACCACCGCATCCATGTGGCCTTCTGCCACCAGGTGGTGGGGATGGCGATCGTCGGTGCACAGCATGACCCGGTGGCAGGTGCGTTCATCGATCAGGCCCACCAGATCGTCCAGGTTACGGGCGGCACTTCCCTGGCGAATCATGACATGCATGCCGGAAGCAAGTTTCTCGTAAGCCTCGGCAGCGGTCGTACACTCGTGATCACTGGTGATGCCGGCCGCCAGGTAGGCCTGGAGGCCTTTTCCGGCAAGCCCCGGCGCGTGGCCGTCTATCGGCTTGCCTGATGCCGCCGCCGCCTCCAGCTTGGCCAGCACGTCATCGGCGGTGGCAATCACCCCCGGGAAATTCATCATCTCGGCCAGGGCGACCACCCGGG
>JALVRI010000393.1 GCA_027031325.1 Desulfobacteraceae bacterium | reverse complement strand
TGTTGAGCTTCATGTCAGGCGTGGACTGGGTAAGCAGAGGATTGGCTCCCGAACCGACAGCCACGATCACCAGGTCCGTCTCCAGGGTAAACTCGGAACCTTCGATCGGTATCGGCCGGCGGCGTCCGGACTCATCCGGCTCGCCAAGCTCCATCTTGAGACACTCCACGGCCTTGAGACGCCCCTTGTCGTCACCGATGTAACGAACCGGATTGGTGAGCAGGAAAAATTCAATGCCTTCTTCTTCGGCATGGTGAATTTCCGCGGCCCGGGCCGGCATCTCTTCCCGGGAACGGCGATAGACGATCCTGACCCGGTCGGCCCCCAGGCGCATGGCGGTCCGGGCCGAGTCCATGGCCACGTTGCCGGCTCCCAGCACGACCACATCCTTGCCCCGCGGGATGGGAGTATCGACTTCCGGGAACTTGTAGGCTTTCATCAGGTTGGCCCGGGTAAGGTACTCGTTGGCCGAGAGGATACCCACCAGGTTTTCTCCGGGAATATTGAGAAACCGGGGCAACCCCGCCCCGACCCCCAGGTACACCGCATCGTAGCCTTCCTCGAAAAGTTCGTCTATGGAAACGGTCCGGCCAACCACCTGGTTGCACCTGACTTCAACCCCCAGACGTTCCAGGAAATGGACTTCATTGGCCACGATGTCCTTGGGAAGCCGGAATTCGGGGATTCCGTACACCAAAACGCCGCCCGGCTTGTGGAAAGCCTCGAGCACGGTAACCGAATGCCCCTTGAGGATCAGGTCACCGGCCACGGTCAGGCCCGAAGGACCGGAGCCGACCACGGCGATCTTTTTGCCCGTGGGGGGCTGCTTCGGCGGCAGTTCTCCGCTGCCGTGCATTCTTTCGTAATCGGCGCAAAACCTTTCCAGGTTGCCGATGGCCACCGGCTCGTCCTTTTTGCCCAGGACACAGTGGCCCTCGCACTGGATCTCCTGGGGGCAAACCCGCCCGCAAACGGCCGGCAGGGCGTTCTTGGCCCACAGGTTCCGGATGGCACCGGTAAAATCGCCCTTGGTGACCAGGTTGATGAAACCGGGAATATCAACCTGCACCGGGCAGCCTTCGACACAACTCGGCTTGCGGCATTGCAAACAACGGGAAGCCTCCATCTGGGCTTGTTCCACGCTGTAACCCAGGGGAACTTCCTTGAAATTGCGTTTCCTTACCTCAGGATCCTGCTCGGGCATGGGGACCCGTTGGATTCTTTCTTTTTTGCCCGCCATATCATCCTCCGTCTTGATCCGTCCAAGCAGCGGCCCGTCATTTCTGGTGGAGCCGGGCTCCGCTCGGGCGTCCTTGGCATCTGCTTTCAAGCTGTCAGCTAATCTATTATACCGGTCGGCTTCCGGAAGTATCAGCCTTCTTCGCTCAGCTTGCAGTAATCACCATAGCAGGCCTTTTCTTCCTCGGCATAGGCCTGGAGCCGCAGCATCAGCTCATCGTAATCGACTTTGTGGCCATCGAACTCGGGACCGTCGACGCAGGCGAACTTTGTCTCACCGCCCACCGAAACCCGGCATCCCCCGCACATTCCGGTCCCGTCCACCATGATTGGATTGAGGCTTACCAGGGTAGGCACGTTGTACTGCTTGGTAAGCTGCGAGACGAACTTCATCATGGGCACCGGCCCGATGGCCACGGCCTGGTCGACCTTCCGGCTGTCCAGAATGTCCTTCAGTTCTTCAGTGACAAAGCCCTTGCGACCGTATGATCCGTCATCGGTGCAGATCCTCAGGTCATGGGATGCTTCGCGCATCTTGTCTTCCAGGATCAGTAGATCTTTCGTGCGGGCGCCGATGATACAGATGACGTGATTGCCGGCTGCCTTCATGGCCCGGGTTATGGGATGCAGCACCGCCACCCCGGTACCCCCGCCCACACATACCACGGTACCGACCTTCTCGATATGGGTCGGCTTGCCCAGGGGCCCGATGATGTCCTGGTAGCTGTCACCGACCTGCATGTCCCTGAAATAGGCGGTCGATTTTCCAACAACCATGTAGATGATGGTGATGGTACCTTTTTGGGGGTCGGTTTCGGCCATGGTCAAGGGGATCCGTTCTCCATCTTCGTAAGCCTTGAGGATGACGAATTGGCCCGGCTTGGCCTTTTTGGCGATCAAAGGGGCTTCGATCTCGTTGAGGATCACCGTCCCTTCGGCCATTTCCTCTCTTTTGACGATTTTAAACATGATGCTTCCTCCGATTGTGCGCGTTTGTATGCAAAACCCGAACAGGGTGGAATTTCCGGCTAAAAACTGACGAAAGGAAAAGATGGTTTAAAATTGTAAGCATATACTCATTATGAAATCAAGCTTTAATATCCATCTCCTTCCATGTGCCCCGAGCGCCTTCAAAATTTGCTTGACTTGAACCGGAATTTATAGTGTCGTTGGCGTCTACATACAGGTAAATGCAGATGTCCAGGTGCTCGTTGTAAGAGCCGTGGGAGGCTGTTGCGAAACGTCATGAGCTCAGGTCAGACAAGCCAAAATCCGGCCCAAAAGCGCAAGTTTTTCGGTAATAAACGAGCATTTTGAGCAGGATTTTAGCACCCTATGGCCAAGCGTAATAGTGTTTCAACGGCCTGCTGGAGGGAACTCCGTGAAAATCGGAGACGGGCCCGCCGCTGTGATCGGGGACGAAGGCTGCAAAAAGCCGCTGGGGCACTGAAGCGTCAACCAGCGGCGCAGGCGAAGCCTGCAGGATGCCACTGTCGCGCCGGAGCGTGATGGGAAGGCGCAGTCGCTAGGATGATCCGAGAGTCAGAAGACCTGCCTGGACATTGTTGAAGTAGGTCTGCGCGGACTGCAGAGACTTCGACCCGCATCTGGAGATGAAAACGGGACATCCCGGATCGAGCTATCGGTCCGGGATTTTTTTTGGGTGGGGGGACAATGTTGCTGTTGGACGCAATGGCCATCTCAAACCGTCAGACCGGCACCGCGGCAGAAACGGAGTACGGCGGCAATGAAAACATTGACAGCTTCTGTGTTCGTCCTGGTCCTGGCTGGTATGGTCAACACCGGATCTTTATGCCGGGGCCAAGCGGCCCGGCTCCCGCAAAAAATAGTGGGACCGGTCGACCAGGCCATCTCCATTCGCCAGGAAACCCAGAAGAAAGAAGAAAAGTGGCGCCTGGAAAAAGAAAGGCTCGCAGCCCGCTACTCGATACTCGAAAAACGCCTTGCCCGCCTGGAATCGCGGAGGGATGAACTCCGGAGCAAGGTTTCAGCCGCAAGGCGGCGCATCAGCGCCAAGCAGAAACAACTGAATGACATTCGCCAAATCTCGGATCAGATCATCCCCTGCCTGAAAGAACTCCACCGGCAGTTAAAGCAGATGGTGGCCGACGACCTGCCCTTTTTACCGGCAGAACGCCAGCGGCGCCTGGAGGGCCTTGACAGGTTGCTGGAAGACCCGGACGCGGCCGCCGGCGAAAAATTCCGCAAGCTCATGGAAGCCTTGCTGGTGGAAGCCGAGTACGGCACCACCATCGAGGTTTACCAGCAAAGCATCCCCATCGACGGGCAGCAGCGACTGGTCAATATCTTTCGCTTGGGAAGAATAGCCCTTTTCTTCCAGAGTCTGGACGGGCAGACCTGCGGCTTTTTCAACGTGGCGGCAAACAACTGGCAGCTGCTGCCCGCCAAGTACAATCGCAGCCTGGCGGCGGCCATCGACATGGGAGCCAAGCGCCGCCCGGTGGACATGGTTACCCTGCCCCTGGGAAGGTTGGTGGTGCCATGAAAAAAGGACTGATCCTGATCCTGTTGCTGTTATCACTGCCGCCGGCCGGCCGTGCACAAGACATGCGCCTCCTGCAGGTCAAGGCCCGCCAGCAAAAAGAAGCCCTGATCCAAAAGGCGCGGGCTGAAAAGCAGGCCGCAGAAAAAGAGGCCGCCGCCAGTCGCGCCCGGATCATGGCCGACAGGGCCGCGCTCCTTAAAGCACTGGCCGGGATGGAGTCAGCCTGCAGGCAGGCCGCAGAGCAGGTCAGGCACCTGGAGTCCACCTGCAAGGAGCTGGAGGCCCGTGAAAAAAAGCTCAACGCCGACCTGGCCGAAACCGGCGGCATGATCAGGGAACTGGTGGGGGTTATCAGGACAAACGCCAAGGATATCGACGCCCTGGTTCACCGTAACCTGCAAACGGCCCTGGAAAAAGAGCG
>JALVRI010000392.1 GCA_027031325.1 Desulfobacteraceae bacterium | reverse complement strand
GCCAAGAACCAGACCCTCAGCCTGGTAAAACCGGAACAAAAACTGCCGCCGGTCAAGGCCGACCCCCTTACCCTGGAAAGTATCTTCGGAAACCTGATAACAAACGCCATCAATTATACCGACGAGGGCGGGCAGATAAGCGTGGCCATCGATCTTTCCGGAATCAATATCCGCGTCCGGGTGATTGACAACGGTTTCGGCATAGAAGAACGCCACCTGGAAAAAATCTTCGAACGTTTCTACCGCGTCAAGAACGAAAAAACACGCTATATCACCGGCACCGGCCTGGGCCTGCCCATAGTCAAGGGACTGGTGGACTCACTGGGAGGGTTCATAAGCGTCCAGAGCACCCCGGGACAGGGAAGCACATTTACCGTCCTGCTGCCCACGGGCGATCAATCCTGACAGCTGCGCCCACACCGGGATATCTTCCCGCCGGTGGTAAACGGCATCCACCCGGCGGGGCATCGATTGTACCTGGGCTGCACTTTGTTCCTGGAACCTTTTGGAAATTACTTTGAAATCGAAAGAAACTCGGCGGGCTTCACCCTGATGCCGGTCCAGAGGGCAAAAGTCCGGCTGGCCTGGTGGGCCAGGGTGGTTGTACCGTCCAGAAAGGCCAGCTTGCGTTTGCGGGCCATTGTCTGCCAAAAGTTGGCGGGGCGTCCGTAGTTAAGATCGTATACCAGTTCGCTCACCGGGCACTTCAACCCGGTCACCAGCTTTTCAAGTTCGGGTGACTCGTCCGGGCTGGAGACAGGCGTGGTGTTGATCAGCAGGTCGACCGGCTCGTTGAAACCTTCCACCCCCTCCAGGTCCAGCGGCAGACCGGCGATATCTTCCGACAACCTGACCGCTTTGTGAATATCCCGGCCAACCACCCACACCCGGGCGGCCCTCAACCAGTTGAGGATGAATACCACTGCGCGGGCCACCCCCCCGGTGCCGAAAACCAGAGCCGTCTTGCCGCTTACATCCAGTCCGGCTTCTTCCAGGGCGTCCATAATGCCGATGGCATTGGTATTGTATCCTTTCAGCCTTCCGTCCTTGCAAACAACCGTGTTGACCGCCCCGATTATGTTGGCGCCCTCGGAAAGCTCATCCAGGAAGGCGACCGCTTTCTCCTTGTAAGGAACTGTAATATTGGCGCCGGCTATGTTCAAAACGCGCAGGCTTTCAAAAGCCTTTGCCAGGTTTTCCGGCCGGACCATGAAAGGCACGTAGCTGGCATTGATCCCGACCCTGCCGATCACGTGCCGGAACAATTGGGGCGATCTGGAGCGGTATACCCGCCGGTCGCTGATTATGCAAAATACGGGCGCGTACAAGTCCAGTTGAGAACTTAGAATGGACGTTTTAGAATTGATCATAATCAACAAGAACCGTCGGGTGTGGTTAAAACCCAAACATTGGACCCTTGCCACCGGGTTGCAGGAAAATTTCAGGGCACGGCCGTAAGCTTAAAGGCCGGGGCAAAATCGTATGGGGGAAACAGCAGCTGGGCAAGTTGCCCGCCGACAGAAAAAATGCCGGAGTGTCGTGTGTAACACTAACGATATTCCAGGCTCAGTCCCGGACGGACAAGGCTCCCGGGCGCCTTCCGCAGGCCGGAATCCACCTGGATCTTACAGGATCACTTCATGTCCAAAAGCCATTTAATGCTCTCGGTTATCTGCTCGGCCGAGGCGGGCTTGGCAAGGTAATCATCGGCTTCCATACTCATCCCGTCATAATGGGAATAACGGGTCGAAGTCACATGGGAAGCCACCGCCGTCAACATCAGGACCGGAATGTCGCGGTACTTGGGATCGCCTTTCAACTCCTTGCAAACGGCGTACCCGTCCTTTTCGGGCATCATCACGTCCAGCACGATTGCATCGGGCGGATTGGCCTTGACTTTCTCCAGCCCCTCGATACCGTCGTAGGCCACTTCGACTTCAAAGCCCTCCTTTTCAAGATTTCCCTGCACGATGGCGCAGAAATCAGGCTCATCGTCCACCACCAGTATTCTCTTCTTCTCACTCATGATTTTCTCCTTTGCGTGCTGTCATTGAACATATCGCCTGCAGGTTGCCGGCCAAAAGCACTAGACCTGCGGCCGCGGCAGGACATCTGCGCGCTCTGCAATCTCAGGCACCCGGTGTTCCCACTCGATGGCCATCAAGTGCACACCGGCCACACCTTCCATCTCTTTGAACTCCTGAATCTGCTCGATGGCGAACTTGATTCCCTCTTCGGCCATCTTGCCTTTGCCGGCCCCTTCAAGGCGCTTGATGAGTTCTTCGGGCACATCCATGCCGGGCACGTTCTTGGCCATATACTTTGCCATGCGGGCGCTTTTCATCGGCGTCACCCCGGCCAGGATATACGCCCGCTCGGTAAGGCCCATGTCGACCGCCCGCTTCATGAAGTTGCGGAAGCGCTCCATGTTGTAGATGCACTGGGTCTGGATAAAATCGGCCCCGGCGTCGATCTTGTTGGCCAGGCGGTAAATCCTGTATTCCACCGGGTCGGCAAAGGGATTGCAGGCGGCACCGATAAAAATCTTCGGTGGAACATCGATAGGTTCATCGTTGAGAAACTTGCCCTCGTCCCGCATCTTCTTTACCATGGCTATGAGTTGCATGGAATCGATGTCATAGACGTTCTTGGCCTGGGGATGGTTTCCGAAATGCTGGTGGTCCCCCGAAAGGCAGAGCATATTACGAATCCCCAAGGCATAGGCCCCCAGGATATCGGCCATCATTGCCAGGCGGTTGCGGTCACGGCAGACCATCTGGAAATTGGGTTCCAGGCCGGCCTGGACCATCAGGGCGCTGGCAGCCTTGCTGGACATGCGCACCACCGCCGTCTGGTTGTCGGTAACATTGATGGCGTCCACCTTGTCCCTGAGGTATTCGAACTTTTCCCTCAAGTGCTCGACGTTGGCGCCTTTGGGCGGCCCGCATTCGCCAGTAAAAGCAAAGTGACCGGCTTTGAGTACTTTCTCCAGATTGCTTCCGGCTTTGTATCCATTCTCACTCATTTGACCAATTCCTCCCTTATGCTTCTGCGGGGTCCACCATCGCGGGCCGTACGCCAATCCTTGGCAGCCCGAAGAATGCGCAGATCTTCCAGTCGGTTCTGCTCCATCTTCTTGCGGACAATCTTGTCCCAGATGCACTCGATGTCCCTGGAGACTTCACATTTGCCGTCTGCGCTTCCTCCACATGGCCCGTGGAGCAGGCTCTTGGAACAGCGGGCGATGGGACACATCCCGTCATAGAAGTGAATGACGCAGGTTCCGCATCCGGCGCAACGTTCTTCCCAGATCCCGTGCTGGACCGCTCCACCCATGAATTTGGTGTTGACGGCCGGGAAAAACCGCTGGTCAGGATACGCTTCGGAGAGAAACTGGGGGCCTACGCCGCAAGCCATGGACAGGACCGCATCGTACTGGTCATAGCTGTCCCGCAACTGCTCGACGTACTCCGGGTCACACTGGCGTTCCAAAACTTTTTCTTCCACGTCCAGCGGATGGCCTTCTTTTTTGCGGGCGATCCTGAGGGTGGATGCCAGGACCTGGACCTCCTTCAAGCCTCCCACGTTACAAACGGTCACGCATCCCTTGCAACCTAACAGCAGGATCTTCTCGCAGTTTTC
This sequence comes from Desulfobacteraceae bacterium, assembly GCA_027031325.1. Classification (GTDB taxonomy): domain Bacteria; phylum Desulfobacterota; class Desulfobacteria; order Desulfobacterales; family Desulfosarcinaceae; genus JALVQM01. Next base: position 8,618 of record JALVRI010000392.1, on the reverse strand, counting down.
GACCATCTCCTGGATCTCTTCCAGGGGTTTACGATCAGCGATAATCATTGGTCACCTCTACTGTGTTGCGGCCACCTGCCATCTACCGGCCTCCTTTACTCCGGCCAGGTTGAGATCGCAGGCCGCCATTTAACTCAAAAAAGCCGTACCTCAACACTTATTGGCAGACAGGGGACTCGGCCCAAGCTCCCTTGTCTTCTCGGTCATCTCGGTGGCTATTTCGGCAAAGCGCGGGCCCATGGCAGAAGAAAGATTGAACATCTGGACCCTGTCCGGTTCCATGCCGATCTGTTCCAAGGTCTTCCTAACGTAATCCACCTTGCGACGGGTTTTCAGATTTCCTTCCAGGAAATGGCATTCTCCCTCCAGTCACCCGGCCACGTAGACGGCGTCGGCACCGTCTTCGATAACCCGCAGCAGGTGGATAATATCTACCCTGCCACTGCATGGAACCTGGACCACTTTAACATTGGGTGGATAGTTCAGCCGCATGGAGCCTGCCAGGTCTCCGGCAGCATAGGCGCAGTACTTACAGCAAAACGCCAGGATTTGGGGTTCAAACCGATCACTCATTTATCATCCTTCCTTTCCCGTCAGACTTGATGGCTTAGACAGCGCCCGCCGCGGCCTTCCGCGTTTCAGACGCACTCGGCGAAAAGGGCCGCGGTTTTGGCGATCAACTGTTCGTCGGTGAAATGCTTCAGGGTTATGGCCTTGCCCGGACATTCGGCCACGCAACATCCGCACCCGTGGCAACCGGCAGGTTCGATCACCGCGTGGCCTTCCTCCCCTATATACGGCGTCCCGTACGGGCAGGTGCGCACGCAGGTCAGGCAGACCGCGCAGCGGTCAGGGTCCACCTCGGCCACGATTCCGCCCACCCAGATGGCGTCCTTGGACAAGATTGTGGCTGCCCTTGAAACAGCCGCCTGGGCCTGGGCTATGGACTCGTCCAGGGACTTGGGATAATGGGCAAGACCGGCCATGAAGATTCCTTCGGAGGCAAAGTCAACCGGCCGTAGCTTGGCATGGGCTTCCACCAGAAAACCTTCTGCGTTCACAGATACCTTGAACAGCTCGAACAGGTCTTTGTTGTCGCTGGGCACGATGGCCGAAGCCAGGATCAACAGGTCAGGGGCCAGTTCCACCGGTCGCCCGAGGATATGGTCTTTTACCAGGACCCCAAGGCGACCTTGCTTCTGGGCGACCCGGGGAGGATCTTGGGGATCGAAGCGAATGAAGATAATACCCTTTTCACGTGCCTTGCGATAAAGCTCCTCGCGAAAACCGTAAGTCCGGATGTCCCGGTAGAGGATAAATACGTTCATATCGGGCTTCTGCTGTTTCAGGGCCAGAGCCGATTTGATGCTGTGGGTGCAGCAGACCCGGCTGCATGACGGCCTCTGCTCGTTGCGCGAGCCGACGCATTGAATAAAAACCACGGTGTCGGCTCCGGCAAGGCGTGGATCTTCAGCGCTCATGGCCTCGTCCAGATCCTTGTGGGTCAAAACATCCGGGTGCTCACCGTAAAGATAACCCTCCGGTTTCAGTTCCCGGCCGCCGGTTGCCAGGATGGTTGCCCCGTGCTCGACTACGGTGGTTGTCAGGGTGGCCCCGGCGGTTGCCAAGGTCGTGGTGAAATTTCCCAGGATTCCCGAGGTCTCAATGGGTTCCGTGCGCAAAAAGAGCCTGATCCGGGGATGCTGTTTGACCCGCTCGATGAGGCTGGACAGATAGGGAGCCACCTGCTCGCCCTGCCAGGTCTGGCGCAGCCAGCGGGCGTTACCTCCCAGGTGGTCCGAGCGTTCCACCAGGTAAGCCTGGAAACCTTGGTCGGCGATTCCCAGGGCGGCTTCCATGCCGGCAACGCCGCCTCCAACCACCAGGGCGGACCGTTTTACCTCCATGCTGACCTGGTGCAACGGTTCGATATAGGCCGCCTTGGCAACCGCCATCCGCACCAGGTCCTTGGCCTTTTCAGTAGCCTTTTGCGGGTCGTTCATGTGAACCCAGGTGTTCTGGTCGCGGATGTTTGCCATCTCGAAAAGGTACTTGTTGAGCCCTGCTTCGCGAATGGTCTCCTGGAACAACGGTTCATGGGTGCGCGGCGAACAGGACGCCACCACCACCCGGTTGATACCCTTTTCCTTGATAACCTCTTTCATCTTGTCCTGGGTGTCCTGGGAACAGGTGAAGAGGTTGTCTTCAACGTGCACAACGTGGGGAAGGCCCTTGGCGTATTCCCGCACCGCCGGCACATCGGCTATACCCCCGATATTGATCCCGCAGTTGCAGACAAAGACACCTATCCTGGGCTCCTGGCCGGAAACATCCAGCTCAGGGGGCAGGGACTTGGTGCGAATCATGCTGCCACGGGCCCCGGCCAGCTTTTCGGTTGCCTGGGCAGCGGCAGCCGAGGCTTCCATCACCGACTGGGGGATATCCTTGGGGCCTTGAAATGCTCCACAAACGTAGATGCCCGGACGATTGGTAGCCACCGGAGCAAGATCACTGGTGGCGGCAAAAAGATGTTGGTTGAGATTGACGTCCATCTTTTCCGCCAGAGCGACGGCCTGGTCGTTGGGTGCCAGTCCCACCGACAGGACCACCATGTCGAACACTTCTTCTTCCAGGCTGCCGTCCTCGCTGACATAACGCAGCCGCAAGCGGTCGTCTTCAACCGGATCGATGGTGTGAACCCTGGCCCGTACAAAGCGCACTCCGCGCTCCTCCTGGGCCCGCAGGTAGTAACGATCGAAATCCTTTCCATGGGTCCGCATGTCCATGTAGAACACGACCGTATCGAGCTCTTTTTCACTGTGTTCCTTTGCGATCACGGTCTGTTTGGCCGCATACATGCAGCATACCGATGAACAGTAGCTGTGACCGCACTGGTTGATGTCCCGCGAGCCGACACACTGGAGCCAGGCGATCTTTTCGGGTTCCTTGTGGTCCGAAGGCCGGACCAGGTGGCCCTGGAAAGGCCCCGAAGCCGATAGGATCCGTTCAAACTCCAGGCTGGTAACCACGTTGGGATGCTCGGCGTAACCGTAAAAAATGTGCTTGCTTGGATCATAAGCCTTGAAACCGGGAGCCAGGATGATAGATCCCACCTCGACCGTTGTCCGCCGCGGTTCCATTTCGTGGTCGATGGCATTTGCGAGGCAGGCCTGAACACACTGGTAACACTCGGAACAGACACCGCATTTCAGGCAACGGCTGGCCTCGGTACGGGCTTCCTCTTCATTGTACCCGTATGAAATTTCCATAAAATTACATTGGCGGGCCTCGGGATCGAGGCACCTGACAGGCACGCGCGCGGCTTTCGGCCGTCCCTCGATGTCAGGGCGCACAAAATCCCATCGCTTCTCCCGGCCCTGGTAGAGATCGAGGCCATTGAGGTAACGGTGGATACTCTCGGCGGCTTCCTTGCCGCAGGCAACCGCCTCAACGACCGATTTGGGACCGTAAACCACGTCCCCACCGGCAAACACCCATTCCAGGGGTGTCTGTAGGGTCAGCGGGTCGGCCTTGAGGCCGCCGGGCGGGGTGGTTTCAATACCCTGCTCGCTGATCTTTTCAAGATTGGCACTCTGGCCGATGGCAATTATGACCGTATCGGCGAAAAAGGGCTGGCAGGCGTTTTCATCGTAGCTGGGATTGAAACGGCCGTTTTCATCGAAGACCGCCGTACAGCTTTTGAACTCGATTCCCGACACCCGGCTGGACTTATCGATGAAGAACTGCTTGGGACCGAAACTGTTGACGATCTTCACGTCCTCCTGGATGGCCTCTTCGATTTCGTGTTCCCAGGCCGGCATCTCTTCGCGCCTTTCAAGGCAGACCATGGTAACGTTTTTGGCCCCCTTGCGCTTGGCCGTGAGGGCCACGTCGATGGCCACGTTACCGCCACCGATGACCAGCACTTCTTCGCCTATGTCCACCGGGTTGCCAAGGGCCACGTCACGCAGGAAAGCCACCCCTTCCAGGACTCCTTCGGCATCTTCGTTGGGCACTCCCAGGCGGCGGCTGTTGTGAAGCCCGATGGCCACGAAGACAGCCGCGAATCCATCGGCCTTGAGACTATCCAGGGTTATGTCCTTGCCAAAGGTCACCCCGGTCCTGATCTCAACCCCCATGGCCTTTATGAGATCGATCTCCCTTTGAAGCATCTCCCGCGGCAGGCGGTACTCGGGAATACCTACGGCCATCATTCCACCGGCAACCGGCAGTTTTTCGAATATGGTAACCTGGTATCCGTTTTTGGCCAGGAAATAAGCTGTCGACAGCCCGGCCGGTCCCGAGCCGACTATGGCCACCTTCTCGGGTCTCTTTTCGGCCGTCTCAGGCACCCGCAGCTCTCCCTGGCCGGTTTCCCAATCGGCCAGGAAACGGTGAAGCTCGCGGATTGCCAGGGGTTGATCTACATCCTTGCGGGTACACTCGCCCTCGCAGGGATGGTGGCATACCCTCCCGCAGACACCGGGCAGGGGATGATCCTTGCGGAAAAGATCCAGGGCTTCACCGTAGCGCCCATCGTTGATCAAGGCGATATAACCCTGGATACTGACGTGGGCCGGGCAGGTAGCCTTGCAGGGAGCCGTTCCTTTCTTGTCTATGGTAAAAGCGCTCGGCATGCCCTGGGGATAGAGTTTGAAAGCGGCTTTGCGCTTACCCATACCTTCATCGAACAGGTTGGGCAGCTCGATGGGACATGCCTTGGCGCATTCACCGCAGGAGGTACATTTGTCCAGTTCGACGTAGCGGGGATGCTCCAGCAGGGTTACTTTGAAGTTCCCAAGCTCACCTTCCACCGACTCCACTTCCGCCATGGTATGCAGATCGATATTCAGGTGGCGGCCGGCCTCCACCAGCTTGGGGGAAATCACGCACATGGAGCAGTCATTGGTGGGAAAGGTCTTGTCCAGCTGGGCCATGACCCCGCCGATAGCCGATTTGCTTTCCACCATTTTCACCAGGAATCCGGAATCGGCCAGGTCAAGAGCGGCCTGAATCCCGGCGATCCCTCCACCGACAACCATAACTGAACCGACAACATCTTTTTTATCGCGGGTGCTGTTTTTTCCTTCCATGATCTAGTCCCCTGTCAGCAACCACCGGGATTCCGGCAGCCCGGTCGGCCATAATCTCAAGCGTATCCCGGGCGATGCCAAAGCTCCCCGGCCTGGCTGACCCTGTTTTGGGTTGAATGTGCTGCCGGCGTGCCGGCAACCTGCCTCAAACCAGCACTTCGGGCAATTTTTGCTCCCAGCCCATGGGCGCCAGCATGGCTCCCTTAAAGCCTGCTTCGCGCAGGGCCCCAAGGGTCTCGCGGGCAACCTGAATCGCTTCCTTGACCTTGTCGGGAGCTTTCTGCAAACGCCGGATAAGCTCGTCTGACAAATGGAAATGGGGCATGTTGCGCTGGATATAACGGGCCATTCCCACCGACTTGAGCATCATCACCGTCGGAATCAGGTTTGCCTCCCGGACATCCACCTTGTCCGCCAGATTCTCCATTGCAGCCAGGTCGAATATGGGAGTGGTGATGAAAAAGCCGGCCCCGGCTTCTCTAAACCTGGACAGCTTTTCCAGCTCGCGCTCCAGTTCAGATCCCTGAAGCCCGGGATTGATCTCGGCACCAAAGAAAAAGGCCGGTGCGCCGAGCAGCTCGGTTCCGGCCATGTCTTTGCCCGCACAAAGGCCTCCCAGAGCCTCGGCAAGTTGCAGGCCGTCAATATCGTCTACGGCCTTGGCCTGGTGGTGGTCACCAAAGGCCAAATCCTGCCCGTCAACAATCATTACGTTGGAAATGCCGCCGGCATAGGCGGCCAGCAAGTCTCCTTGCAGAGCCAGCCGGTTACGGTCCCGGCAACAAACCTGCATGACCGTCTCAAGCCCCTTGGACTGCAAGATCATGGCCGCTCCCAGTGGACTCATCCGCATCACGGCCGCAGTCATGTCGGGAACCACCACGGCCGCCACTTTGGAACGGATCTTTTCCGCGATGAAAACCATCCGCGAAATATCGATCCCTTTGGGTGGCGCCATTTCCACCAAAACGGCGAACTCTCCCACGTCTAATCTGTTTTTCAAATGCATGACTTCTTCCTGACTGTAAGGTTTATGACCAAGATGGTTGTTCGACTGCGTTCATTTTGATATGGGCCGGACTATTACTCGATCAAGCACGAGCAAGGGATGTGCCATAAAGACAGATGCCGCCTTCTATCCATACTTTAGCCGATATTTCCGCTGGTTATATTAAAGCCCCTTACCCGCCCCGGCCTAAAGACAAATGCTGAAACAGATGGACAACTATGCCAAAATGGGATATTCTGCCCTAAAAGCATGGCGATTTCGGGTAATTGAAAACAGCTATGCCGATTTGGAATGGTTCAATTTGACAGGGGTGGTAGCTTGGCCAATAAAATTATTGTCATCGACGACGACCGCGATTACCTGGAAATCCTGGGACGCAAGCTGAAAAAGTTAGGATATTCGAAGGTTACCCTCGAATCAGACCCACTGGCAGCCGCGGCAGCATTCGAAAAGGGGGCCGGGTACGACCTGGCCCTGATAGATATGAACATGCCTGAAATGGACGGCCTCAGCCTGCTGGAAACGATCAAGAACACCAGCCCCGGCACAGAGTGCATAATGGTTACCGCCGTCAACGAGGCCCGTACCGCCGTGGACTGCCTAAAGAAAGGAGCCTACGACTACCTGGTCAAACCGGTGGCCGCCCAGACCCTGGCCCACGGCCTCCAAAGGGCCATGGAACACAAGCGCCTGCTGGAACTGATCGACCTTAAAAAGGGCCGCACCCCTCCCCGCCTGGACAATCCGGAAGCCTTCGCTCCCATCATCACCGGGTGCCGCGCAATGCTTCATGTCCTGCGTGAAGCCGAGCTGCACGCCATAAGTAACGTACCGATTCTGATCACGGGAGAAAGCGGGACCGGCAAAGAGCTGCTGGCAAGGGCAGTACACCGGGCAAGCCCGCGGGCCGACAAACCCTTTACCGCCGTCAACATGGCTTCCATTGCGGGTAATCTTTTCGAGGCCGAGTTTTTCGGCCATACCAGGGGGGCCTTCACCGGAGCCGACAAGCAACGAGCCGGGCTGCTGGCTAATACCAACGGGGGCACCCTCTTTCTGGACGAAATAGGTGACCTGCCGCTCGACCTGCAGGGCAAACTGCTGCGAGTGCTCCAGGACGGCGAATATACCATGGTCGGATCCAGCAAGCCCCGTCAGGTCGACCTGCGGATCATCGCCGCCACCAACACCGACCTGGAACAGATGGTCACGCGCAAGACGTTTCGCAAAGACCTTTACTACCGGATCAAAGGCGGATGGCTGCATTTGCCACCGCTGCGCCGGCGCAAGGAAGATCTGCCCCTGCTGATTTCGGCCTTCGGCCGGAAATACAGCCGCCAAGACAACTTCAGCATCACCCCCGAGGCCATGGAAATCCTGCTGGCCTATGACTTTCCGGGCAACGTGCGCGAGCTCAAATCGATCATCCAATCATCCCTGAACCTGGCCCAGGGCAAACCCCTTGCCCCGGCCCATCTGCCCGAGCATATCCGTCAACGGCCCAAAGCCACCAGGAGCCCTTCGCGAATTGCAAATTCGCCGGTTAAACCGTTGGCCCAAGTGGAAAAAGAGCACATCTTGTCGGTCTACCAGGCAACCGGCTGTAACAAGACCAGAACAGCCAGGGCCCTTGGCATCGGCCTCAACACCTTGCGCCGCAAACTGGCCCGCTACGGGGTACGTTGAACCCAAGCTAAAACCAAAACCCGGGTGAACCTGCCTCTCCATCTGCGGCACAGACCAACGGCGAATGAAAAATGCAAATATTTGATCCAGGTCAATTTCATGCTTATGGTTTCTTGTTATGCTGGCAGTACCTCGAGGGAATATGCCTCCTTTTTGGAAGTTTAACAAAAGCATCCCTTATGAAGAAAGGAAACACAATGTGCCAAAGCCATCGCCAAAAATGTGTATGCGGAAAACGGAGCGCCGATATTTTCTTCGGCAAGATGGTCCTCGATGACCTGGCCATCAAAAATCTCTACTGCCCGGAATGCAGCCGGGATCTTGAAGCCGACGAAAGCCGGGTATGGGACAACGGCTGGGTGTTGGAACTCGACATGGACGTGGTCCGTTACCATGCCAAGAGCATGGGCATGGCGCCGGGAGAAATTACAGCCGATTGGATCTTCGATGAAGGATACGCCACCTGGGTGGGCATAACCCCGGATGAGGCCGACCAGCGCAATCGCGAACGGGCCGAAATTCAGAAGCTGGCCAGGACGGACTTCATGGCGTATTACAAGGCCATGCGCCAATGGGGGCTGGATCGGCAGGCAAGATTCAGCCGGGAAGGATGGCGCAAGATGGGAAGCGGCATCCATCGCCAATGATACCGTTGAGCGGAATTGAAAAGGTGAATGTGTTTTCCAGAATCCGGGAATACCGGGCCAATCCTTGTGACCCGCCGTCCTGTAAGCTCCATGGCCGACCGCCTGCATTGTATTGCCGCCAATAAGGTTCAAACGGCCTGAGCCATGCTTCCAGTACGATTGACAGGCTGGCGGTCATTTGGA
>JALVRI010000391.1 GCA_027031325.1 Desulfobacteraceae bacterium | reverse complement strand
TGCCGCCTGACCAGGTTTGCAATGTGGATTAATTGCCGATGAACATTTACCTGATAGGCTATCGCTGCTGCGGCAAGACAAGCCTGGGGCTGACCCTGGCGGGAATGCTGGGCTGGGACTTCATCGATACCGACCTTGAGGTAACCGGGAATGCCGCCATGGATGTTGCGGCCATCGTAGCCCGTGAAGGCTGGGACGGTTTCAGGCAACGCGAAAAGCAAGTGCTTTGGCGTGTCTCCCGGCTGGACCGGAAGGTGGTGGCAACCGGCGGCGGAATCGTTGTTGAAAAGGGCAATGTGGCGGTCATGCGCGAAAGCGGGGTGGTTGTGTGGCTCAAGGCTTCGCCGGAGGTAATCGCCCGGCGGATGAGTTCCGATCCGGCCACCGCCGCCATGCGGCCGGCCCTGACCGGGCTCGACCTTGAAACCGAGATCCGGAACACCTTGGAGCGCCGCCGTCCCTTGTATGCCGCAGCCGCCGATTTGGAACTTGACACCGGTCAAGCCGGGGTTGAGGAGCTTGGCCGGCGGCTTTCAGAATTTCTGGTGAGGATAAAAAATGTTCAGTAGCTTTGGGACCCTTTTCAGGGTGACCACTTTCGGCGAGTCCCATGGGCGGGCCGTGGGAGCGGTGGTGGACGGCTGCCCGGCCGGTCTGGATCTCAGGCTGGAAGATATTCAAGCCCAGCTGGATCGCCGCCGCCCCGGCCAGAGCGATTTGACAACCAGCCGCCAGGAAGGGGACCGGGTGGCTATCCTTTCCGGTGTGGAAAAGGGCCGTACCCTGGGGACACCCATAACCTTGGTGGTCCAAAACCTGAATCAGCGGCCGGGCGATTATTCCGGGTTGCGCGCCATACCCCGTCCCTCGCATGCTGATTATACATACCAGCTCAAGTACGGGACCAGGGCGGCAAGCGGTGGCGGGAGGGCCAGTGCACGCGAAACCGTGGGCCGGGTCGCCGCCGGTGTGGTGGCCGAACAGCTTCTCAAAAAGTTCTTTTCAACCGCCATCGTCGCCTGGGTGGAGAAGGTCGGTCCCATCAAGGCCGGAGAGATAGACCGGGAGCAGGTCAGCCGTAGCCTTGTCGACCGCAACCCGGTGCGCTGCCCGGACGAAAAGGCAGCCGCCCAGATGGCCGCTTTGATCGGGAAGGCCAAAGAGTCCGGTGATTCTGTGGGGGGTGTGATCACCTGTGCCTGTCGCAACGTGCCGGCCGGACTGGGCGAACCTGTTTTCGGAAAACTGGAGGCAATCCTGGCCCAGGCAATGCTCTCGATTCCGGCCAGCAAGGGATTCGAAATAGGTTCCGGTTTTGCCGGGGCCGCCATGAACGGCTCGGATCACAACGATCCTTTCGTGTTCAGGGACGGACGCCTGCGCACCCTGACCAATTTTTCCGGGGGAATCCAGGGCGGTATTTCCAACGGAGAGACAATCTACTTCCGGGTGGCTTTCAAGCCGCCGGCCACCATCGGTAAGGCCCAGGAAACGGTGGATTTCGAGGGACGCCCGGTTGTCCTGGAACCCGGGGGACGCCACGACCCCTGCGTGGTTCCCAGGGCCGTGCCGATAGTTGAGGCCATGGCGTCCCTGGTTCTGGCGGATTTGGCCCTTGTCCAGGCGGCCCGTAGCGGTCTTGCCGGTCTGGGGGGCGGGCAATGATCGGGATCATCGGTTTCGGCCGCTTCGGCCGGCTGGCTGCCGGCTGCCTGGCGCGCGATTTCAAGGTTTACGTGGCCTGCGGGCGGGATGCACAGAGGATGCGGATCGAGGCTGCAGGAGCCCTGGCGTCCGACCTTGATTCAGTCTGCAGGCAAAAAATCCTGATCCTTTGTGTTCCCATCTCGGCCATGCAGATGGTCCTTGCCGATGTCGCTCCACGGATACCTCCAGGCACCCTGGTGGTCGACGTTTGCTCGGTGAAACAGTTGCCGGTTCAGTGGATGCGCCGAATACTTCCGGAACATGCCCGGATTCTCGGCACCCATCCCATGTTTGGTCCCGACAGCGCCGAAGGCGGGCTTGGAGGTCACAAAATCGTCCTTTGCCCGGTGCGCATACCAGGCCGGCAATACAAGAAAATAAAAGATTATCTCGGAGCAAGAGGTCTGAAGGTGATCGAGGCCGATCCCGGACGCCACGACCGGGAGATTGCGGTAAGCCTGGCCCTGACCCATTACATCGGCCGCGCCCTGGACGCTTTCGGAGCCTGTCCCATGCCGATAGATACTGAAGGTTACAAGCGCCTGCTGAACATCCTGGGGGTAGTCACAAACGATACCTGGCAGCTGTTTTACGACATGCACCGTTACAACCCGTATGCGGCGGATCAGCGCCGGGCTTTCAGGCGGGCCATGGAAAAAATAGAACGCAAGCTGGGAAAATCAGGCTGAACCGGACAGCCATTTCTGCAAAGTTGCGAGACTGACCTGCCGGATTTGACCCCGGCCGATGGCCCGCAGGAGGACGAAAAAGATTGTATCCTGCTGCCTTTTTTTATCCATTGCCATGGCCCTGGCGATTTTGGCTCCCGGTACCGGAAGCCGCGTTGAAAGCCTTAGGTCGTGCAACAGCCTTTCCAGCCGGTCGCTCTCTGAGGCCGGCAAGCCGACCAGTTCCTGGGAAAGGCGGGCTGCCAGGACCATCCCGATGCTGACGGCCCGTCCGTGGGCGATACCGGTTGCCTTTTCAAGAGCGTGGCCGAAGGTATGGCCGAAGTTCAGAATTCGCCGTGGTCCGGACTCCCTTTCGTCCTGGTTGACTATTTTGGCCTTGATGGTTACCGAGCGATGAACAAGGCGGGCCAGGATGTCAAGATCACGGGACTTTATGGCAGCGACTTTTTCTTCCAGGAAAGCAAACAGCTCCGGATCGCCGATGGCGGCATGCTTGACGATTTCGGCCAAGCCGCAGGTTATTTCCTCCTCCGGCAAAGTTGTAAGCAGCTCGGGATCGCAGAGAACGAACTCGGGTTGGTTGAAAGCTCCGATCATGTTTTTGAAGCCGCGGTGATTGACTCCGGTCTTGCCACCCACACTGGCATCCACCTGGGCCAGCAAGCTGGTCGGCACCAGTCCGAAGCTTATCCCGCGCATGTAGGTCGAAGCCACGAACCCAGTGATATCACAAGTAATACCACCACCAATGCCCACCAGCAAGGTGGAACGATCCACCTGGCGGTTTATGAGCTGATCATAGATGAACTCCACCGTCACCAGGTTTTTGTACTTTTCGCCGCATCCGATGACAATGGTATCCATGCCGGCCAGGAGATGTTGCCAATGTTTTTTGACGTTTTGATCGGTGACGGCCACCGTCCGGCGACCGGCGATGTGACGTTCCAGGTTGGCAAGCGGTTCTCCAACCAGGATCAGGCTGCGGCCTGTTTTGCCTTCTACGTATACTGGTGGATGCGCCACCATGGTCAATTATCCTTATCCAGAGTAGAGCAGCTTGAACAAGTCGCCGACCTCGCAACTCAGGCGGGCAAACTGCTCAGGGTAGAGGGACTGGGCTCCGTCGCTCAAGGCTTCCTCGGGACGGTGGTGAACTTCCACCATCAGTCCGTGACAACCGGCTGCGGCTGCGGCCCGCGCAAGGGGCAGGACCTGGTCACGGCGGCCGGCGGCATGGCTCGGGTCGACTATGACCGGCAAATGACTTTCACGCCGGATCACGGCCACGGCCGAAAGATCCAGGGTGTTGCGGCTATGACGCACGAAAGTACGCACGCCCCGCTCGCAGAGAACTACCTGATTGTTGCCGCTTTCCATGATGTATTCCGCGGCCATCAGCCATTCTTCCACGGTAGCCGACATCCCCCTTTTGAGCAGGATCGGCAGCCGCGATTGCCCGGCCCGCTTGAGCAGGCTGAAGTTCTGCATGTTCCGGGCACCGATCTGGATCATGTCGGCATACTCTTCCACCAGGCCGAAGGTTTCACAGTCCATGGCCTCGGTGACCACCGGCATTCCGGTTTCCTGCCTTACCCGCGCCAGGATTTCAAGCCCTTTTTCACCCAGGCCCTGGAAAGAGTACGGCGAGGTACGCGGCTTGAAAGCTCCACCACGGAAGATCGAAGCCCCGGAGCTTCCCACATGGCGGGCTATGGTCAAAGCCTGTTGCTCGCTTTCCACGGCACAGGGACCGGCGATCAATACCAGTTGGCGGCCGCCGATGGCCACCC
>JALVRI010000390.1 GCA_027031325.1 Desulfobacteraceae bacterium | reverse complement strand
TCTCCAATTGTTACCGAACCGGTAATCACCTGGGGATCCAGCCCCATGCCTTCAAGGACATGATCGACTTTTTCTGTGACGACATCGAGGAGATTACCGGTATCAGGCCCGAGCCCCAGTTCAACAAAAAAGGCGCCGATATCCTGTTCATTACTCCCTCGGGGGATGTTTTCGCCGACCCCGGAACCTATACCTGCATGGGCTACCTGATGCTCTTCCATTTTCTGAAGGAAAAGTACGGGTTCGATATCACCTGGAGCACCTATGCCTCCGAGGGTGGTAATTTCGGTTTTTTCACATCCCATGAAGTGATGAAGCGGCTCAACGCCAAGATGTACATGGAGGCCAAGCGCCTCGGCGTCAAGTGGATCCTGGGTGGCGAGTGCGGGCACATGTGGAGGGTGATCAACCAGTACATGGACACCATGAACGGACCGGCCGATTTTCTTGAAGAACCGGTCAATCCGATTACCGGCACCAAGTTCGAAAACGCCAGGTCCACCAAGATGGTTCATATCGCCGAGTTTACCGCCGACCTGATCAAGCACGGCAAGCTCGACCTGGATCCATCGCGCAACGACAACAAGATCATCACTTTCCACGATTCCTGTAACCCCTCCCGCGGCATGGGAATGTTCGAAGAGCCGCGCTACGTCATCCGTAACGTTGCCAATCATTTCTACGATATGCCGGCCAATACCATCCGTGAAAACACCTTCTGCTGCGGTAGCGGCGCAGGCCTGAACGCCGGAGAAAACATGGAGCTGCGCATGGCCGGAGGACTGCCCCGGGCCAATGCAGTCAAGTACGTCCATGAAAGGTTCGGTGTCAACATGCTGGCCTGCATCTGCGCCATCGACCGGGCGGCCCTGCCGACTTCCATGGAATACTGGGTGCCGGAAATGGATGTGACCGGGTTGCATGAGCTTGTGGCCAATGCCCTGATCCTGCCCGGAGAGAAGCAACGCGAAACGGATCTGCGCGGCGAGCCGCTGCCGGGAATGGAGGATGCCGATGAATGATAAAAAATATATCTTAGGCGGTTTGTTGATTTTCATCGTCCTTTTCGCTTTTCCCTTCTGGTTCAACCTGGGCAAGGCGGCCCCGGCTCCCAAGCCGGTGCTCAGCGAAAAGGCCAAGGCGGCTGGAAAATGCGTCATGCCCACCGAGTTCATGAGGGCCGAACACATGAAGCTGCTCGGCATCTGGAGGCGTTCGGTGGTCCGCCACGCAAAGCGGGAATTTATCAATCCTGAAGGCAAGCAGTACACCATGAGCCTGCAAAACACCTGTCTCAACTGCCACGACAACAAGGCCCAATTCTGCGACAAATGTCACAATTACGCCTCGGTGGATGTGTACTGCTGGGATTGCCATATTGATAAATCCAAAGGAGAAGAATGATGGATAGCAGCAGAAGAAGCGTCTTGAAATTTTTCGGCCTGACTGCTTTGGGGCTGGCCGCCAAGCCGGTGTTCAACGCCTTTGCCGGTGAACACGGAAAGTCGGCGATGCATTTTGAAAAAGGGGCCGAGGCCCTCAAGGCCAAGCAATGGGCCATGGTCATAGATACACGCAAGTTTGAATCGCCGGATGAGCTGGAACCGATCATCGAGGCTTGCAACAAGGCCCACAATATACCCCGGTTCGAGAACAAGAACCACGAAATCAAGTGGATCTGGGAAACCGAGTATCATAACGCCTTTCCCCAGATGCCAAATCGTTTTTTGTCCGAGGAAGCCGAGCAGAGGCCTTACCTGGTTCTGTGCAACCACTGTGAAAACCCGCCCTGTTGCAGGGCATGTCCGACCCAGGCCACTTTCAAGCGGGAAAGTGACGGTATCGTGATCATGGACTTTCACAGGTGCATCGGCTGCCGCTTTTGCATGGCGGCCTGTCCCTTCGGCTCCCGTAGCTTCAACTTCCGGGATCCGCGGCCGTTCATCCCGGAACTGAACCATGATTATCCGACCCGGATGAAAGGTGTGGTCGAAAAATGCAACTTTTGCGCCGAACGCCTGGCCAAGGGGCTTGAACCGGCCTGTGTGGAAGCTTCCGGGGGAGCCATCGTTTTCGGCGACCTGTATGACCCTGAGTCCGAAGTCCGCAAGCTTTTGCGGGAAAACTATACCATCCGGCGCAAACAGAGTTTGGGAACCGAACCGTGCGTCTACTACATAGTGTGAGGTGACTATGCTTGAATTAGCCGTAAAAGGAGATAAAAAATACTGGGCCTGGATCGTGGCCCTGCTGGCGGTAATCGGGGGCGCCTTTTTGCTCTACCTGTGGCAGCTCAAGTTCGGTCTCGGAATCACCGGTATGAGCAGGGACGTGTCATGGGGATTTTACATCGCCAACTTCACCTACCTGGTCGGTGTGGCCGCCGGAGGGGTAATGGTAGTCCTGCCATACTACCTTCATGACTATAAGGCCTATGGCAGGATCACCGTGCTGGGTGAATTCCTGGCCATCGGCGCCATCGTCATGTGCCTCCTGTTTATCATTGTCGACCTTGGTCAACCGATGCGTATCCTCAACGTCTGGCTCTACCCCACGCCCCACAGCGTTCTTTTCTGGGATACCATCGTCTTAAACGGCTACCTCTTTCTCAACCTGGTGGTCGGCTGGAACGTGCTGGAAGCCGAGCGTAACAACGTCCATTACCAATCCTGGCTCAAGCCTTTCATATACATTTCGATTCCCTGGGCCGTCAGTATCCACACGGTGACAGCTTACCTGTACTGCGGTTTGCCGGGGCGTGGTTTCTGGCTGACCGCCATTTTGGCGCCCCGCTTTCTGGCTTCGGCCTTTGCAGCCGGCCCGGCCCTGCTGATCTTGCTGTGCCTGTTTGTCCGCAAGATCTCGAGCTTCGATCCCGGGCGCGAGCAGATCCAGGCACTTGCCAAGACGGTGGCCTACGCCATTTGCGTCAACGTCTTCTTCTTCCTGTGTGAAGTTTTCGTTGCCTTCTACAGTAATATTCCTGAACACATGGATCACCTCAAGTATCTATTTGCCGGTTTGCATGGCCACGGCCTGCTGGTACCCTGGATGTGGGCCTCCCTGCTGTTGATGGTCGTCGGAATCATAATGACCGTCAACCCGGCAACCCGCAAAAACGAGACCACCCTGGCCTGGGCTTGCGTGGTGATCATCGTCGGGACCTGGATCGACAAGGGCCTGGGCATGATCTCGGGGGGATTCGTTCCCAACCCCTTGCATGAGATCAACGAATATGCCCCCACCCTGCCGGAAATCGGGATCACCATCGGAGTGTATGCCGCCGGTGCCCTGGTCCTGACGATCCTGTACAAGATTGCCGTGGGAGTTAAGGAGGAGGTGCGCGCCTAGAGCTTGCTTTTTGCGGAATCATCAGCCTTCAGGCCCGGCAGGTACTTTGTTTGCCGGGCCTGTTTTGTCCCGGATTATGCACTTCAAATGCCTACAATAAGTAATTCTATTTAATTATTAGATAGTTAGCATGTATTTGTTTCCGGCCGTGCCGCAACCTGCAAGGCGAAGTTCAAGCGGTGAAAGTCTTGAGGCATTTGAAGCCGCAAGGGGCTTTTGATTTTACCGAATCTGCTTTGTTGGGGGGCAGTTGAAGTACTAGAGCAGGTCTGCCTGCCCTCGGCCTCGCATCTTCGGTAAACTGGCCAGCTGCAAAATCCGGGTTTATCAGGTCATGGCGCAGTCGAGCCGGGATTTCAGGCAAGGAAGTTGAGATTGGGAAGCTTGTTTTCTGCAGGTTGTTGTTCGAAAAAATTTTCGAGGGCCTTGCGGACAACCTCCAGGCTGTCGGCGTTTTGCACGGATCGCAGCAGGAAATGACCGAAGCGGAAGTTGGCAGCCAGGTAGGGAGCATAGCGCTTGTAACGCCTCAATGCACGGGAAGGCTCGAAATGCCGGCAAATAAGTTCCATGAGACGGAAGGCGGCGTGGCGGGCCACCAGGGGGCCCCAATCCCGGCCATCGACCCATTGGGCAAAAGACCATGGCCGGCAGACAGCCAACCTTCCCAGGGCCACCCCGTCACATCCGGTAGTTTCCATCATTTTCAGGCAGTCGGCGGCTGAGAAGACGTTTCCGTTGCCAAAGACGGGTATGGAGACCGCATCCTTGACCGCGGCGATATATTCCCACTTTGGGGGACGGTTGCGCCGGTCGGGGGCAACCCGGGGATGAAATGTAAGGGCGTCGACTCCGGTATCTT
>JALVRI010000389.1 GCA_027031325.1 Desulfobacteraceae bacterium | reverse complement strand
GAGCCAGGTCCTTGAGGGCCACCAGGCGCTCTTTCCAGGAGTAGGTCTCCTTGCCCCGGGGCGCGATCTCGGGATTGCGAATACCACGATAAATGATGTAGGCGGCGTAAATCCCGGACAGCAACAGCCCGGGCAGAATCCCGGCCATGAACATCTTGCCGATGGACACTTCGGCCAAGATGGCGTAAACGATCATGATCAGGGAGGGGGGTATCAGAAAGCCCAGGGTTCCGGCTCCGGCCAGGGAGCCCATGGCGATCTTACGGTCGTAGCCGAGCTTTTCCAGCTCTGCCAGGGTAATCCGGCCGACGGTGGCCGTGGTGGCTGCACTGGAACCGGATACCGCCGCAAACAGGGTACAAGACAGGATGTTCATCAAGAGCAGGCCGCCGGGCAACCGGTACAACCAGGGGACCAGGGCCTTGAAAAGCTTTTCGGATATTCCCGAACGATAAAGAATCTCTCCCATCAGGATGAACAGGGGCAAGGCCACGTACTCCCACTTTTCGACGGTGGCCCAGAGGGAAGAAGCCATGTTGTTGCCGGCCGGCAGGCTGCTGAAAAAGCTCATGCCGACGAACCCCACGATAAAGAGGGAAAATCCGACCCAGATACCGGAGGCCAGGGTCAGGAAGAGGACTCCGAAAACTACCACGGACATCATTGTCATGCTGGCGTCCATTAGACCACTTCTTCTCCTGTCTTGATGGCAATAAAAGTCTTGATGGAAGTGCCGACAAACTGAAGCAAGAAACAGCCGGCACCGATCAGCATAAGGCTCTGGGGGATCCATAGGGGCGTGTTGGTAAGGGTGCCGGAGGTGGAATCGTAACGCACCGTTGCCATCACCATCATCAGCAGGTACCACCAAAGGTAGGCCATGAAGATCGTCGTAACCACAGTGGCCAGGAAGGTGATAATGCGGGCCAATTTTTCGGGCAGCAGGCTCAGGACCAGGGTTATCCTGATGTGGCCCTTTTCCTTGAGGCAATAGCCTCCCCCCATGAAAATGATGGTCGCCAGGCCGTATGCGCTGTATTCATCGGCGACCAGGGTGGTCTTTTCGAGGGTGTTCCAGAGCAGAATCTCGAGCAGGATCAGGACCGTCATGGCCCCCAGGATGACGGCCGACACCCGGGCGGCCCAATCACTGACGGCCTCACTGAAAGCAACGATACGCTTCATGGTAATCTCGCAATCAAAATATCATCGAAAATTGCTCCGGGCACGGCGGGTTGGCACTTGCCGTGCCCGGAGTCTTGTCAGGATCCGGGAGGCACTCCTGCAAGTTCTACTTGCGCCCGGTTATACGGTAGTATTCATCCAGGATCTTGCGGGCGTCGGAGCCGGCCTTGGCCGCCCACTGGGCACGCAACTTGACACCCACCTGATCAAGCTCCTTGCGGAACTGCTTGGATACGGGATTGATGATCATTCCGTTTTTCTTCAATATCTCACGGCTCTTACGGTCCATGTCGCCGGCCAGGTTCCACATCTCGTCTTCCATGTAACTTGCTATCTCCAGGACTGTTTCCTGGACTCTCCTTGGCAACTTGTTCCAGGCCTTCAGGTTGACGTTGACCATGTTCACCGGTCCAACGATATTTATGGGAGTAAAATATTTGAGCACCTCCCAGGCCTTGGCATCCACACCCGAAACCGAGCTGGTGTACATGGAATCGAGCAAGCCGGCCTTCATTGCCGGGTAGACCTCTGAAAAGGGCATCTTGCGGGCGGCAATCCCGGTGGCCTTGCCGAAGGCCAGGCCGGTGCCGTCGTAAACCCTCATCTTCAGTCCTTTCAGATCTGCCAGACGCTTGATGGGCCGCTGGGTGTATATCCCGGAAAAGGGCCAGACCGAGCTGTAGAGCGTGAACTGGTTGAAGCGCTTGAGGACCTTGGCGTAAGTGGGCTTGGCCAGTTGATATAGCAAGCGTTGTTCAAAGGCGTTGGTTGAAATAAAAGGCTGGGCGGTCAATGCCAGGACCGGGGCATCACCTTCCACCATTCCGGTGGGAACCTCGGCGATGGCCAACTGGCCTTCGGCCACGGCTCTCAACAACTCAGGGCCCTTGAATCCCAAGGAGGCCCCGGGATGAAGGACGATCTCCAATTCACCACCGGTGGCCTCGCGGACCCGGTCGGCAAAACGCTTGGCCCCCTGGGAATGAAAATTGCCCGCCGGATAGTTAAGATGCATGTCCCACTTGGTCTTGGCCAGCAAATCAGCTGAAAAGGCCAGGCTGAAAACAAGTGCCAGGACTATCACTAATAATCTTTTCATGTCACCCTCCTCTGAAATGGTACCTTGTTTATTTTGAAGCCGGAGTCTTGCTCCCATGGTGCCGTCAAGTAAAAACAATATCACCCCCCTTTTGCAGCTAAACCAATGTTAAAACTCGGCCAAATACTGCACTATCCGGCTTTTGAAAATCTCGATGTGTTCCAGCACCACCTTTTTCAATGCCTTGTGGTCCCTTGCGGCCACAGCCCCGATGATCCTCTCGTGCTGATCGATCACCGAGGCATAGTGGTCTTTCAGGGATCGCGCCGGGTCGATCTGGTTCCCGTAGGAAAGGTATGCCAGGCGGTTGGTCTCGCAGCGGACTTTCCGGAGGGCCCCAACAAGATAGGGGTTGTGACTGCACTGGGCATAGGCATGGTGAAAGCGGCTGTTGGCCTCCACCAGGTTGTAGACATCCATGGCCGCGATGGCCTTCTTGACATCTTTATTGGCCGACTCCATCTCCCCAATGAAAGCACTGGCATCCTGGCGTACGGCAAGATCGGCCACCCCGCACTCCAAGACTTGCAGGGCAGCAAAAGCGGCCTTGGTGTTCTGCAGGGTAAGGGGTCGCACCACAAAACCCTTGCCCGGCTGAGCCTCCACCAGCATGTCGGCCACCAGCCGCTGGAGAGCCTCCCTGACCGGTGTCCGGCCGATACCAAGGCTTTCTATCAGCTGGCCCTCTTCAAGGTTGCGACCCGGCTCGAGCTCGAGGGTCACAATCATGCGATAAAGCTGCTTGTAAGCGGTTTGAGCAAGGGAACTGCGGCCGTTGACCGTCCTGACTGCCTCGGCTTTTGCATGGCCCATGGGTGGCCCTCCCCCGGTGGCTGAATTGCCTGTATAACGATAAATCGAATTTTGATATTATTAATATATATTGAAAATATATGTCAAATATATTTTTAACCTAAAACAGAAACACGCCTTTTCCCAATCATCTTCAAGGGGCCTAAGGCCCCGGCGGCAATGAAATTTTTATCTAAGCGGCAAGACGAAAAGGGAATGTAAAGAGGTACTTTTGCGGGAAGAATCAACTCTCAACATTGATCCGGCTTGAAACGCAAGCCTGGCAGGAACCCGATCTGGCACGGGCTGCATCGGAAAGGGACAATACTCCAATGATCTGGTCGGCCTCCTGCCCGGTGACAAAAAGCCTGTGAATATCTGATAAGATCATTCTTTGGATGGCCTCTTCCAGCCATTGGTCTTGTTGGCAACTGCGGACCGGGGTGGACATGATCCGCAAAGCCTTTTCAGCCTGGCTCAGTCCGTGGCGGTAAGCCAGAATAAGGTCGGTCTTGGAAATGACTCCGGCCGGTATTCCGCCTTCAGCCACCACCAGGACCGCCCCGAACCTGTGGGCCGTCAGGACCTCCATGGCAACCGAGAGGCTGTCGTCCCTGGACACGACTTCCACCGAAGCGGTCATAACATCCCGTACCTTCAAATAGCTTCCGTTGCCGGCAAGCCTTTGCCTCGATTTTGCGTTCAAGCGGCTGAATTGGCAATCATGGCAAAACCTGTAAAGCAGCCCGACTATGTCCGGGTAAGCAAGCACCCCCACCACTTCCTGGTTCTCATCCTTTACATACAGCCTGTAGATTCCAAGACCGCGCATCTGTTCGAGGGCTTCTTCCAGGGAATCGGTCAACCGGCAGTAATGGGGAGGGGCATTCATGATCAGGCTCAGCGGACTTTCCAAAGGAAGCTCCGCGTAATAGGCTCCCATGACGTCGGTCTTTGAGACCACACCTGCTGGTTGGCCACTGTCATCTGTCAGCAATACCGCGTTGACCTTGTATTTGATCAGGGTATTGATCGCCTGGCCGATCCTGGAGGTAACCTTCAAGACCACCAGTTGACGCCGCATGGCCTGGCGGACGTTCAAACCGGCCAAAGTGCGCTTTTCTGAAATCGCCATCATCTACGTCTCCGGGGCTTCCAAACGGCCCA
>JALVRI010000388.1 GCA_027031325.1 Desulfobacteraceae bacterium | reverse complement strand
CAGGAAGATGGAGGATATCGACCGCTTTGCCCTCCACCTGCTCCGGCAACTTGTGGAAAAATCGGCCAAGGCTTACGAAAAGTTCGAGTTCCACGTAATTCATCACAGCCTGCACAATTTCTGCGCCATCGACCTGTCGGCCTTTTATCTGGATATTCTCAAGGACCGGCTCTATACCAGTGCCCCCTCATCCACGCCAAGGCGCAGTGCCCAGACGGCCATTTATCATATCCTGGACCACTTGGCGCGTCTGATGGCCCCCATTTTGGTTTTTACCGCCGAAGAGATCTGGCGCTACATGCCCGACAATGGCCAAAAGGAGGCCAGCGTGCACTTGGCCGGCATGCCTGCTCCCAATCCTGATTGGCATGATGACGAACTTGGGCGCAGGTGGGAAACGATTCTGGAAGTTAGGTCCCTGGTCACCAAGGCCCTGGAGCAGGCCAGGGCCGATAAGCTGATCGGTCATTCGCTGGATGCCAGGGTCAGCCTGGCTGTAGACCAGAAGCGTTTTGAACTGCTTGAACCTTACCGCGCTCAATTGCGCTCGATCTTCATCGTCTCCCAGGCCGAGTTGGCCCAAGGCAAGCTCGAAGATCCCGATCTGAATCATGAGAACCGGGTCTACGTTCAGGTCAAGCCGGCCGAGGGATCCAAGTGCCAGCGGTGCTGGGTCCATGACTTGAGTGTCGGAAGCGATGACAAACATCCCGGAATTTGCGGGCGTTGTATCGAGCAATTGGCGCAAGCAGAAAGCTGACTCGATGAAGGCCAAGGCCACCGCCGGCATGACAAGGCCCAGGCTCAGACGTTTCCTGTTGATCACCGCGATTGTGAGCGGACTGGACCAGCTGACAAAGCAGCTTGTCATTGCTGCAATTCCCAGGTATGGGCAGGTAGAAGTAATCGATGGTTTTTTCTCCCTGACCCATCTTTACAATCCCGGCGGGGCATTCGGTTTCCTGGCTCAGGGGGAAAGCCCATGGCTGAATCTGTTTTTCCTGTGTTTCGGCCTGATTACCCTTGTGATCATATTCTATTTTCTATGCCAAACACCCGATACCCACAAGCTACTCCAGGTGGCCCTGGCCCTTGTCTGCGGAGGGGCTCTCGGTAACCTGGCGGACAGGATAAGATTCGGTCAAGTAGTCGATTTTCTTGATTTCTATTTAGGGTCCCATCACTGGCCGGCTTTCAACCTGGCAGACAGCGCCATTACCACCGGAGTGGCGATTTTCCTGTTGCACCTGGTGTTGAAAAAAATTCCATATTGACACCTGGCCATAATTTGAAGTCCATAATCCGGTTTTGATCGGCCAAGCCTGGCGGGGGAGCATGCTGAAACCCGAAGTAAGCATGAGGCCATGAGCGAAATCCAGTTCAAACTCTTTATCCATGGAAAGTTGCTGGACGATCGGGCCGGGCTTCCGGCGGTCTTCCTGCTGTATGGTGAGGACCTGCTTGTGGAGCAGGCCTGCGACCGGATCCTGGAGTGCCTGCTGGGCGATCTCGATCGCCAGCTTCACTGCGAGCTGGTCGAAGGGGCCGTCGAGGAGACGGCCGAAGTAATAGAAAAGCTCAATACCTATGGTCTGCTCGCTTCTTTGAAAGTTGTCATCCTAAAGGACAGTTCCCTTTTTTACCCCAAAGAAAACGAAAAAAAACTGGCGGCGGCCATGGCCGAGCGCTACAGCCAGGGAAGCAAGCTGGCAGCCGCCAGGCGCCTGGCCGATATTTGCGCAATGACCGGAACAGATCCGGCAGAGCTGGATTCAGGGCGAAAGCTTCCGTCCTGCCTGGCCGGCTTTTCTCGGGATATGCTGGCCGAGTTGGCCCAGATTTGCCGCAGCCGGGGTTTGCGGGGCGGTCCGGCGGAAAATTGGGCGGCGAGGCTCGAAAAGGCAATCTCCCGCGGGTTTCCCGAACAGCATTACCTGATTATCACCACAGATACGGTCGACAAGCGCCGCAGCCTTTACAAGACCATAGCCGCCAAGGGCCTGGTGGTGGATTGTTCCGTTGCCAGGGGCAGCCGGGCTGCTGACCAACAGGAACAGCAGGCGGTATTGCGCGACAATATGCAGCAGCTTTTGACAGAAGCAAAAAAAAGGGCAGCACCCGGGGTTTTCGAGGAACTTTGGCAACGTTGCGGCTTCGAGCCGCGGCGGTTTGTAAAGGACCTGGAGAAAGTAATAGATTACGTCGGCTCCAAAGATGTCATCCAGGCGGCCGACGTGGCCCGGGTAGTAAACCGTTCCCGGGTTGACCCCATATTCGAATTCACCAACGCCGTAGCCGACCGGGATGCCGCCAGGGCCGTTTTTTACCTTCATAGCCTCCTGGATGCAGGGGTCCATCCCCTCCAAATATTGGCCGCCATGGTCAATCAGGTAAGAAAACTGCTGATCGCAAGGACTTTTCTCGACAGCCTGCCGCAAGGCAAGTGGGATCCGAAAATGAATTATCCCCGCTTTAAACAGGTAATCTGGCCGGATGTCCTGGAATACGACAAGCTCACCCAGGGGCGGGGTGTCAGCCGGAAAAACGCAAGCGATCTTTTTCTTGCAAGCAATCCACGCAGCACGTATCCTGTATACCAGACTTTGCGCAGGGCCGGTGGTTTCGAAAAGGCAGAGCTGGTTGATGCCATGGTGCTGCTGAATCTTGCCGATATCCAACTGAAAAGTTCTTCCCGCCGTCCGGCCCTGGTCCTGGAAAACGTACTGCTGAAAATTTGCGCCCAGCAAGGGAGGGGCAAATGAAGATTCCGAAGACGAAGATTGTTTGCACCATCGGGCCGGCAAGCAGCAGCCGGAAAGTTGTCGACGGGATGATAGGGGCCGGAATGAGTGTGGCCCGCCTGAATTTTTCACACGGGACCCATTCCGGCCACCAGGAAAAAATTGCTCTGCTCAGAAAGCGCTCCGAGGCCCTTGGGCGCCCGGTGGCCGTTTTGCAGGACCTTTGCGGCCCGAAGATCAGGGTGGGCGAGATTCCAGAACCCGGACTACGCCTGGAGCCGGGACACAAGCTTTTCTTGAGCACCGGACAAACCCGCATCGATCAGAACCGGGTTGCGGTCAGCTACTCCAACCTTGCCCGGGAAGTAAAGCCCGGAGATCCTATCCTGCTGGCAGATGGGATGATGGAGCTGGTGGTGAAAAAGACGACCGCCGATACAATCGAGGCCGAGGTGATCACCGGCGGCCTGCTGACATCCCATAAAGGAATCAACCTTCCTTCCAGCAGCATTTCAGTGCCTTCGATGACTGAAAAGGACAAAGAGGACTTGGTGTTCGGGCTGGAGGCCGGGGTCGATTACGTTGCCCTTTCATTTGTGCGTACGGCAAAAGATATTCTGGATATAAAAAGCCTGATCGCCGGCAAGGGCAAGCATACGCCGGTGATTGCCAAGATCGAAAAGCACGAAGCCCTGGAACATATAGACGCCATCATTGATGCCGCCGATGGGATCATGGTGGCCAGGGGTGATCTGGGGGTGGAGATAGCCCTGGAAGAGGTGCCCAATGTCCAGAAGCATTTGGTTCGTTGCGCCAACCAGGCCGGGAAACCGGCCATAATCGCCACCCAGATGCTGCGTTCCATGGTCGATGCGCCCAGGCCCACCCGGGCCGAGGCTACCGATGTGGCCAATGCAGTCCTGGACGGGGCCGATGCGGTGATGCTTTCCGAAGAGACCGCTTCCGGGGCCTACCCGATCGAGTCGGTCAGCTTCATGAACAAAATCATCACCAGTGCCGAGAAAAAATATCCCCACGGCAAGTACCTTGAACTGGTGGCCCAGGAAGGTGTTTCTCAATCTGTCGCCTATGCCGCCTGTGTCCTGGCCCGGAGGCTTGCGGCCTCCGCCATCGTGGCGACCACCCGTTCAGGGCTGACCGCTACCCATCTGGCGCGCTATCGTCCCAGGTCACCGATTATTGCCTTATGCCCGGACCCAAAGGCTGTCAGGAAATTGGCCCTTTACTGGGGGTGCCTGCCCTACGGCTGGTCACTGGAGGAAGACACCGATCAACTGGTGGAAAATGCGGCCCAAATGGTGGTCAAGGAGGAACACTGCAAGCCGGGCGAAAAGGTTGTGGTAACCGCGGGCCGCCCCCTTTGGGCCCAGGGAACGACCAACATGCTTTGGGTCAAGACGGTTTGATCAAAAGCTTTGTTTGAGGTAACTGGAGGGGCAGACAAGGAGTTGGGATAACGTTCGGCTATGGGTTTTTTCAGAAACAGGCAGATTGAGATCGTGACCCGCTTATTGAAATGGCGTTACGAGCAAAATAAAATCGAGGTTCCCGAGCAACGGGAGTTGCTGCGTCAGGCAACAGCCATAGTCGACCAGGCCAAAGAGATCGCCCGCCGCACCGGTAAAAATATTCTGGTTATAGCCAGGCAACTTATGAATAAAAGTCAGTAATTGCCAAGGCAACAATCTCAGGCCAAAATTATCGGCCGGCCATTGAGCTTGGAATGGTCAGGTCTGCGGCAATGGTGGGCCCCAAGGCGTCCGGTCAGGCGGTTTCGGACCGGCAAGTTCCACCCCATGATCAGGCCCTTTTTCGACAAACACCAACTCGCATCTGCGCCAAACTCGCCGGCTGCAAAATCCGGGTTCAAACCGTTGGGTTCCGTGCCTTAAGGCAGTGCTGTCAGTACGACAATCGGCAGGCCAAGCCTTTTTTCAACAGGAATCCTGCAAATGTGCGGTTTATAAAGGAGTGATCAAAACAATGCTCTATAAGTGCGGTTAATGAGAAATTTATGGATATTAAATTATATTTTACTCGATTATATGAAGGGCGTTCAGTTCCAAAATTGACATTGAAAAATGCCAAGTGGCATGTTATCGATCAACGGTCGTTTTGGGTGTAACCTTAAACGATTACGTTAAGCGCAGGTTATTTTTGTTCAAACCCTGATTGCCTAAGGAGGAGGGAAGATGCGCAGATTTTCAATTTTGGCTGTAGCATGCCTGGTGGTTGCATTGGCATTTACTACAAACGCATGGAGTTTCGGCAGAAAGACCGTCATCAAGATCGGTATCAACGCCCCGATTACCGGTGATATCCCCAAGGTTGGTGAAGGCACCAAATACGCCGCGGAGATGTGGCTGGAGGATGTAAAGAAAGCAGGCGGCCTGGAAGTGGGAGGCAAGAAATACCCCGTTGAGTTGGTGATCGAGGACAACGAGGCCAAGGCCGAGTCAGCGGTGAAAGCCAATACCAAGATGATCACGGAGGACGAAGTTCTGGTAATCGTTGGCCCCCAGTCGTCAAAACAGGCGGTCCCTGCCGGTGATGTGGCCAACAATTACGAAACACCCATGATCAGCCCCTGGTCGACAAATCCCAATACCACCAAGGACAGGCCCTATGTTTTTCGTGGCTGTTTCCTTGATCCTTTCCAGGGACCGGTCCTGGCCAATTTCATTACCGAAGAGTTCGGCTTCAAAAAGGCAGCCGTCTTGTATGACGTCGCCAGTGACTATCCCAAGGGACTGGCCGAGTTTTTCAAGCAGGCCTGGGAAAAGCTCCACGGCCCCGGTTCGGTGGTGGCTTACGAGAGTTTCACCACCAAAGATACGGACTTCAGCTCCCAGCTGACCAAGATCATCAAGTCAGGTGCCCAGGTGCTCTTTACCCCCCAGTATTACAACGAGGTGGCCCTCATCGTTCAGCAGGCCCACGAGCTTGGCTGGAAGGGCCCCATTGTCGGCAGTGACAGCTGGGGATCGGCCGAAACCGTTCAGCTTTGCGGAAAAGACTGTTACGGTCTCTTTTTCAGCACCCACTATGCGGCCGCAGGTGCCACAGGTGCCACCAAGGCTTTCATCGACCGTTACCAGAAAAAATACGGTTACGTTCCTGACGATGTGGCAGCCCTGACCTGGGACAGCCTGGGAATTGTCAAGACCGCCATCGAAAGTCTCGACAAGCTGACCGGCAAGATTAAAAAAGACCGTAAAGCCGTGCGCGATGCCATGGCCAGGGTGAAAAATTACAAGGGAATCACCGGCCAGATGACTTTCACCGAGGACGGCGATCCCATCAAGTGTGCCGTTATCGTCCGGATCAGCGACAAGGGTGAATACGAGTTCTATAAATCCGTCTGTCCCTAGGGGCAGGACCTGGTTTGATAAAACCTGAGCCGCCCGGACAGCCCATGGCCGGGCGGAAGGGAAAATCTTCCAAAAGATAAAAGCCCGCAGGGGCGGCGGGGCAAGCATTTGATGCCCGTCGCCCCTGCAGGATGTAGGACGGGAGCAACCGAATGGAATTTTTTCTGCAAAACCTCGTCAACGCTCTGCAGTGGGGTAGCTTCTACGCCTTGATAGCCCTTGGTTATTCAATGGTTTACAGTATCCTGATGCTGTTCAACTTCGCCCATGGCGATATTTTCATGGTCGGCTCCTATATCGGCCTGGGGATTGCCACCTTGTTACTTGGCCTGGGGGTTAGTGCGGGGTGGGCCATGCCCGGCTGGCTGGTGTTGATCCTGACTATCATAATTTCCATGTTTCTGACCGCCTTTGTCGGTATCCTGGTGGAAAGGATCGGCTATCGCCCGTTGCGCGATGCTCCCCGCGCTTCGGCGGCCATAACAGGGCTGATGATCGGAATCATCCTCGAGACCGGCAACCTGGCTTTGCTGGGGGCTCGTCGCATGAGCTTCCCACCCCTCATAAAAAGTGTTACCTACGATTTCGGGGGGGTCTTCGTAACCAACAAGAAGATTCTGATCGTCCTGGTTTCCCTGGGGCTGATGTACGCCCTGCACAATTTTATTCAACGGACCAAATGGGGCATGGCCATGCGGGCCATGTCTTACGATTACCTGGCTGTACCCCTGATGGGGGTTTCCCTGAATGTGATTGCCCCCATGACTTTTGCCATCGGTTCCGGGCTGGCTTCGGCGGCCGGAATTCTCTACGGCCTGGCTTATCCCGTGCTGGATCCTTACATGGGGATACTGTTGGGCTGGAAGGCTTTCGTGGCCGCAATTCTGGGAGGACGGGGCTCAATCCTGGGGGCCGCCCTGGCAGGCTTCTTGCTGGGATTCATCGAGATCTTTGTCGCCATGATCTTTCCCTCCACCTTGAGGGACCTGATAGCCTACAGTATCATTTTGCTGATTTTGACCTTCAGGCCTTATGGATTCTTCGGCCAGGCCCACAGCACCCAGCTGCGACTCTAATGTCAAGCTTGACAAACGGTATGGTCAATCCAACGGACATGGTGTTCAATAAGACGCAATAAGGATCGTTATGGAATCAACCAAATCAAACCCGACTCTATCACAAGATGGATTTTGGAGTAGGTTGCGCTCCGGCCTTGCCCGGGTACCGGTTATCGGGTGGCTGGCAGGAGGCCTGTGCGCCGTGATGGTCGAGTACTTTCTGGGCGATGCCCTCTCTTATTATCTGGGGCTTCCAAAGATACCGGTGCTTTTCGGATTCGTCACGATGCTTAAAAAGCCCTTGCTCATCCCCAGTTCCACCGCTTACGTTATCCTGGTGTACTTGATCCCCCTGGTGGCGGTAGGGTTATTGACCGCCGGGCCCGCCAACCGCCTGGCAGCCTTCCTTCATCGCCGGGCCCTGTGGCTTTCGGCCATCATCCACCTTGTTTTGTTATATACGATTATCCACATCTGGTCGGATATCAGCGATTATCGCCTGTTGCTGCTCAAGCTGACCATGATCGCCATCATGTTGACCCTGAGCATAAATGTGATCAACGGTTACATGGGCGAGTTTTCGTGTTCTCATCCCGGTTTCATGGCCCTGGGCGCTTACTCGGCCTCCACCATGACCCTGATCCTTTTCACCAATGACAAGTTGTTCGGCCCGGCCCTTTTGCCTCCGGCCCTGGGTCCCTATTGCTACCCATTGGCCTTGATTTTCGGAGGAGTGGTGGCTGCTCTGGGGGCCCTGGTGGTTGCAATTCCTTCTTTCCGCACCCGTGGAGATTACCTGGCGATCATCTCCCTGGCCTTCATGTTCATTGTCAAGAGTGTGATCGAAAATCTGGAATTTGTGGGAGGCCCGCGCGGCATGGGCAGTCAGCCCAACTGGTCCAATCTTCCGACGGTATTTGTCTGGACCGTTTTATGTGTCTGGGTGATCAATAACTTCGTGCGCTCCACCATGGGCAAGGCTTTGAATGCCGTTCGGGACAACGAGATGGCGGCCGATGCAATGACTGTCGATACGCGCAAGACAAAAATCGTGACATTCATGTTCGGAGCCTTCTGGGCCGGGGTGGCAGGCGGCCTGTTCGCCCATGTCCTGCGCTATGTCAATCCCGGAACTTTCGGTATCCAGAAGTTGGCGGAGATTCTGGCCATGGTCTATTTCGGCGGCCTCAATTCGGTGGTCGGATCGGTGGTGGGCGCTGTGAGCATCAACCTGCTGAGCGAAATGCTGCGGCCCCTGGAACTTTTCAAATGGATCGTGATCCCCCTGTTGCTGATACTGGTGATGATCTACCGACCGACTGGTTTGATAGCATTCCGGGAATTCGATGTCCGCAAGATTTTGAGGCCCAAACAGTAGCCGCTTAAGGAGATTCGGTATGCCGCTATTGCAGGTCAGAAACATGACGCATTACTTCGGAGGGCTCAGGGCTGTCCACAATTTCAACCTTGTTATTGAGCCTGGTGAAATCAAGGGGCTGATCGGGCCCAACGGAGCAGGCAAGACCACCATTTTCAACCTGATCACCGGGATTCATACGCCTACCGAAGGACAGATCGAGCTGGAGGGGCAAAGCCTCATCGGCCTAAAACCCCATCAAGTCGCCTCCAGGGGACTGGGGCGGACCTTCCAGAACATGTTGTTGTGGCGCCACATGAATGTTTTGGAACATGTCAAGATGGCCCAGTATTCCCAGTTGGACTATGGTCTTCTGGACGCTTTCTTCGGTACTCCCCGGCTTCAGCGGGAAGAAGAGAGGGTGACCCGGGAAGCCATGCGCTTGCTGGAGCTTTTCGACGTGGCCAAGTATGCCGAGCACCTCGTGGGAAACCTGCCCTACGGTGCCCAAAGAAGGGTCGAGATGGCCAGGGCCATGGCGACCAAACCGAAAATATTGTTTCTTGATGAACCGACGGCCGGAATGACCCCCGAAGAACTGGTCCAGATGATCGGAATAATTCGCCAGGTACACAAGGACTTCGGCGTGGCCATATTCCTCATCGAACACAGGCTCAAGTTCGTAATGGAATTATGCCAGTCCATTCAAACCCTGGTCTTCGGCGAGGTCATTGCTGAAGGTCCGCCGGAAGAGATTCAGAATAACCCCAAGGTCGTAGAAGCCTACCTCGGCAAGGAGGATATCACCTGATGCAACTGGTCGTCGAAAATCTGCATGTTTCTTACGACAAGATAAAAGCCCTGCACGGAATCAGTTTTTCCATAGCCAAAGGGGAAATTGTCTGCATCATCGGCGCCAACGGGGCCGGCAAAAGTACCACCCTGCGCGCCATATCACGGTTGATTCCGGCCCAGGACGGCTCCCGCCTGGAATTTGAGGGCAAAGACCTGCTCAGATATCCGCCCGACAAGGTGGTAAGTGAGCTTGGAATCTCACACGTGCCCGAAGGCCGGAGGTTGTTCGGTAACCTTACGGTGATGGAAAATCTCCAGCTGGCAACCTTTGCGCGCAAGGACAGGGCCAATATCAGGAAAGACATTGAGCGGGTTTTTGCAATCTTCCCGCGCCTGAAAGAGCGCGAGCATCAACTGGCCGGTACTCTCAGCGGCGGTGAGCAGCAAATGCTGGCCGTGGGCCGGGCTTACATGAGCGGCCGCAAGATAATGCTCCTGGATGAGCCGTCTATGGGATTGGCTCCCTTGTTGATGCTCTCGATGTTCGACGCCCTCAAGGAGATCAACGATGCCGGCACAACCATCTTGCTGGTGGAACAGAACGCCCGCTTGGCTTTGAAGTTCGCCCAGCGGGGTTATGTTATCGAAAACGGGAGGATAGTTCTTGAAGGAACATCCGAGCAACTGCTCAACAACGCCGATGTCAAGAAAGCCTACCTTGGAGGGTGAGTTTTTCTACGTCTTTTAAGGAACTGGAGGTGGAAACAGGTGGTCGGACAAGACAGGCCCAGGGTTGCGGTCGTAGGTGCCACCGGGTACGCTGGTGCAGAATTGGTACGCCTTCTTGGAGGACATCCGGAAGTGGATCTTACCTGCTTGACTTCACGCCGGCACGTAGGAATCGATTTTTCCGCAATTTATCCGGCCTTCAATAACATAGTCGACCTCGAGTGCACGGCCTATGATCCAGACGTGGTGGCTGAAAAGGCAGAGCTGGTTTTCATCGCCCTTCCCCACAAGCTGCCGATGGAGATCGTGCCCCCCTTGCTTGAAAAGGGGCTTAAGGTCATAGATCTTTCAGCGGATTTTCGTTTCAGCAGGGTTGAGGCTTACAACGAGGCTTACCAGCCACACGGTTGTCCCGAATTGCTCCAAGAAGCAGTTTACGGTCTGAGCGAAGTTTTCGGAGACCGGATCGCCCGGGCTCGTCTGGTGGGCAATCCGGGTTGTTATCCTACCAGTATTTTATTGCCTCTTATCCCGGTGATCAGAAAAGGATGGGTCGATCCGCACACCCTGGTGGCCGACAGCAAGTCGGGTGTCAGCGGGGCCGGGGCCACGGCCAGTGCCGTTACCCATTACTGCAGGGTAAACGAGTCCTTCAAGGCGTACAAGGTGGCCGTCCATCGCCACCAGCCGGAAATTACCGAGATTTTAAGCCGGGAGGCCGGACGCGAGGTAAGGCTTACATTCGTACCCCATTTGGTACCCATGACAAGGGGTATGGAAAGTACGATCTACGCTGATCTTAGCGTCAAGGTGGATGAGCGCCAGGTTGTCGCATGCCTCCAGGAAGCCTATCCTCCCGGGGGGTTTGTGCGTGTCTGTGGTGACAGACCGCCGGATACGTTGGATGTGCGAGGGACAAACTATTGTGATGTCGGCGTGGTAGTCGACCGCTTCAACAACAAGTTGATATTGATGTCGGTCATCGACAACCTGGTCAAGGGCGCTGCCGGCCAGGCGGTGCAAAACATGAACCTGATGTTGGGGCTGGATCCGGCAAGCGGTCTTGAAAACATGCCCTTTGCGGTCTGAAGACCTAACTTTGTTACTTGATTGACAATTTCAAGCATATGCTTGACAAGCGGCGATTATTGAACTAACAAGTCCTAGTCTTGAGCCATGAGCCGATTCCCCGCACGACCGCCAACCGAGCGAGTGATAGACGGAGGCTTGCAAAGCTTTAACAGGCTGATAAAACGGCGCTGCTGGTTGACGCCGCTAAATTCTTTTAATTCCAATCTTGGGAAAGGAGAGTGACGATGACCGCTAAGCTGATCAAGGGCACGGAAATCCGGGAGCAAATCTTGGAAGAGATAACGGCCGAGGTCGCCCAAATCAAGGAAAAGCACGGGGTGGTGCCGGGGCTGGTCACGATCCTGGTTGGGGAAAATCCTGCTTCGGTTTCCTACGTGACATTGAAAATCAAAACCGCTCACCGGGTGGGATTCAAAGAAGTTCAGGACAACCAACCTGAAGATATCAGCGAAGAACAGTTGTTGGCCTTGATCGACAAGTACAACAAGGACGATTCCATCCACGGAATTTTGGTCCAGCTGCCCTTGCCCAAGCATATAGATGAAAAAAAGGTTCTCAATGCCATCGATCCTGACAAGGACGTGGATGGATTTCATCCGGTCAACGTCGGGCGCCTGATGATCGGAGGTGACGAGGTCAAGTTTCCGCCCTGTACCCCTGCGGGCATTCAAGAAATGATCGTCAGAAGTGGGGTGGAGACAAGCGGAGCCGAGGTGGTGGTGGTCGGCCGCTCTAATATCGTTGGAAAGCCGATTGCTAACATGATGTTGCAGAAGGGACCCGGTGCAAATTCGACCGTGACCGTTGTTCATACACGAACCCGTGATTTGGCATATCATTGCAAGCGGGCCGATATCCTGATCGTGGCTGCCGGTGTCCCGGGCCTGGTGAAGCCGGAGTGGATCAAACCAGGAGCTTGCGTAATAGACGTGGGAGTCAACCGGGTGGGGGAGAAGATCAGTGAGAAGACCGGTAAAAAGGTTGCCATCCTGAGAGGAGACGTTGATTTCGAAGCTGCCAAGGAAATTGCCGGTTACATCACCCCCGTGCCAGGAGGAGTGGGTCCCATGACCATTACCATGTTGATGAAAAATACCCTCAAATCGTTGAAATTCAGACTCGGGATCGATTGATCGGTCTTCCACGACGATTTAGATGGCAGTAATCGGCCTTGCCTGGATGATTGTTGGTCTTTCCGGCAAGGCCTTTTTATTTAACCCAAAAATTATTATCCCGGATTATCCAAACAAGGTCGACCCGGGGTGCTAGCCGCGAAGCATGGCAGGTACATTTCAACCCAGGGACCGTTTCTATCAATCCGGCGGTGGTATAAGGAGGCGTGGGCAAT
>JALVRI010000387.1 GCA_027031325.1 Desulfobacteraceae bacterium | reverse complement strand
AGGGCTATCTTTTCACCGGTATAGTGTTTCTTGCGCGTTGTCAGCCAGGGGCTGTCCACGGCGGCCGCTTCCAACTCTTCGGAAAGGGTTGGCGCGGCGGCCTTAGCGCCGGCTGAAGGGCCCGCAGGTGTCGTGACCCGGCCGGCTTGAGGGGCGACTTCGGCCGGCTTTGATACTGCAAGTTCCCGGCCGCCTGTTGTGGATGGCTCTCCGGTTGAACTGAGCACCTTTTTCCAGGCCGGCAGGTGGGCCTGTTCCAGCGGTTTCGGAGGAACCCTGGAAGCTTCGAAGTGAACCAGGATCAGATTTCCGGAACGTTCTGTAAAATAAGGAACGGATTCCCGAAGTTCTATAACCACCGAAACCTGCTTGGACGATTTTTGAACAGGGGTAATCCTGTTGACCGCACTTTCAAAACGGGTGGTAATTAGGGCCCTGCGCCTGTAAGTTGGAATCTTGGTATTGAAAAGCTGCAATTCCAAGCGCTTGGAAGTTTTTTTGACAAGTTTGTAATCGGCCGGAACGGTGGTGCCGATAACTATGGTGGACTTTCCCTTCGGCTCGGCCAAAAAATCTATCTTGTTGATCCAGGCAGGCCGGCCGCCGGCTTTCACCCTGACCGCCGCCGGTTTGGTATTATCCTTGGCGACAGTAACCTCAGCGGCCGGCATACCGGCGGATGATTCAGGTTGGGGCGCTTTATCGGCCGCGCTCTCAGCTTGAGGTGCCGCTTCCTTGGTTCCGAAACTCAGCAGCAACCGGTTCCCAAGTTCTTCGACCTTGTAAGGAACATCTTTTGCCAGCAGGATCTCAACCCTGGCGGTATTTGCATTCGCGGCGGCGGCGGTCTTGATTGCCTTGATGACCGGGTCCTGCCCGGGAAGCTGTGAAGGCAGTTGCCCGAGCTTCGTGTTTGGGAAAAACAACAACACCGCCAGGGGGTCGGGCTGTTTTACGGAAGTATAGGTCAAGGGCTTGTCTGCCTTGATTGACACCTGCACGCGACCTTCTTCCTCAAAGGCAGCAATGGCCTCTATGGTTGCGAGCGGAGCTGAAGCCGGTTGTGGCCTTGGCTTGATACTCTGGGTCGCCTTTTGGCGGGCGCAGCCGGCCAATGCCAACAGGAATGCCAGCAGGCAAAAAACAACCAAGTGCTTCAAAGTCATGGTGCGCTCGTTCATCTTAAAATTCTCCGGGAGGTTTCTGAAGTTTCAATTCCCGCTTCTGGATCGTATATTCACCAAGCAGGTTTTCTATTTCTTCCTCAATGATCACCTTGTCTTTGAGAATGGCTACTACCTTCCCCGAATTCAGCCCGATATAGGTCCCCTTACGAATTACATAGCCTTTACCGGTGGCATCTTCCACCAGGGCCAGATTACCTTTCGGAGAACGAATAATGGCCGACACCTTCAACTGGGCAAGGGACATTCTCTCCAGGGGCGTCTGGGGTATTCTGCGTTTTCTCTTTTTCGAACGTGTAACTACAGGTTGTGATTTGGCTTTCTCCTCTTTGAACAACGGTTCAAAGGGATCGAAGCGCCCTTTCGGATTGTAAGTTGCCGCAAGGCGGCGCGTGGCCTCCAACAGTGGAGACGTCGTCTGGGAAGCTTTTGGTTTGGCCGCAACGACCGTGTTAGCGGGCTTGGTCGCTCCGGCCGTCCTTTCCGGTTTCGGTTTGGCCGGGGCACCGGAGCTTATCCTCTGGGAGACGATCTGCTTGGGCGGGGCCGGTTTTTCCTTTTCACAACCGGCAGCCAGGACAAACAAACCGCCGACCAGTAGAGCCATCCATTTATTTGGCATTTTTCGCATCATTAAAAGCCGTCTTGAAAAGTCGTTGGTGAATAGTTACTTGCGTTTTTTTCTTCGGCCTTTCTTCTTGCCGGGCGGTTTTTCAAGAAATTTATAGGTAACCGCCGTACATTTGGTGGTCAGCATATTCGGTCCCTTGCTTTTTGCCGCAACCATCGAAATATCTTTGATGGTGACTATCCGGGGCAGGTTGGCCACCTTGTCAAAAAAGACAGCTACCTGGTGGTATCCGCCGTTTACCTCGATACTTACCGGGATTTCAGCGTAAAACCCCTTCTCAATCTCCTTTTTGGGCTGAAACAGCACGAATTCAAGACCCGCGTCCTTGCCTGCCTTGGAAATACCGGCCAACAAGGACGGAATCTCTTCCTTTTCCGGGAGGGCTTTCATCACCGCCCTGAACTGGACCTCTTCCTGTTTCATCTTGTTACGATAATAATTGAGCTGGCTTGCATTGCGCTTGGCCTTCGCAAGGGCTTGCCTGGCGGTTTTCAAGCTGGCTTCAAGTCCACTGATGGTCTGCTGCTTGGGGTAGAAAGAAAGATAGAAAAAGGCTGCAGCCACCAGGATCATCGAGCCAACGTAGATGGCTATCCTCTGAACCCTGGTCAATTGCTCCAAGCGATTGAACAAGGGAGAGAGCGAATCTAAAGCATTTTTCGATTCTTTCATCGCTTCTTGCCCTTCTTTGACTGTGCCTTGGGAGGCGATGCCATCACCCGGTTGAAGGCCACTTCGAATTTCTTCAGGTTGATATGCTTGCTTTTTAGCGTTTCTTTACGAATAGAGTTGAGCCTGACATTGCTGAACCGTTTGGACTTCTCGATCCGGGTCATGAAATCGGCCACGGTCTGATTGTCGAGGGCGACCCCCTTGAGTTTGATCAGGTTGTTTTTTTCAGACAACTGGGTGTACCACATCCTCTTTTGGACCAGCAAATGGTAGAGTTCGTCCAGCATGATTACCGGCCCCTTGCGGTCGGCATCGAGAGACTTGATCACCTTGGTCTTACGTTCCAGTATGGCCAGCTTCTTTTTGATCTCCTCTATTTCGCGGTTGATCTTTTTATACTTTGCAACCTGTGAATTGGTATAGTTTATTTCAGCCCTCAGCTTTTTTATTCTCGAATTCAAACGCAGGTGATAGTAATAGCAACCAATGGCCACCAACATTACCGACAGAGTATAAATACCAACCTGGCGCCTGATATTTTCCTTTTTACGCTCCGCACGATATGGAAGCAGATTTATCCGTATCATTTGTCGTCCACCTTGCGTGTGGCCAGCCCCATGCAAATCGATGCCTGGGGCGCAATTTTTTCCAGGTAGGCGGTGTCAAACCTGTTGTCGTCGATCACGATATTTTGAAAAGGATTGATTGAATCGACCTCGGCCGAAGTCTCAACGGCCAGCAGCTGCCTGAATTCCCGAATATTGCCTCCTCCACCGGACAAAATTATCTTGCGTATCTGGTCGTCCGGATACGTGGAATAGAAAAAATCGAGCGCCCGGCGGATCTCGGTGCACCAGTCAGCCACAACCGAGGAAATTATCTCTGAAAGCTCTTCGGGTGATATGCGTCCTGCCAGATCGCCGAATTTTATGCTTTCGGCCTCTTCCAGGCTGCAATCCGTGGTGGCGGAAATCTTCTGATTGATCTGTCCGCATCCAAGGGATACATCCCGCATGAAAACCGATTCCCTGCCCTTTAAAATGTTGAGTGAGGTCTTGCTGGCACCTATATCTATCAAGGCCACGTTTTCGTCCTCAACGGCATAGTTCAATTCAAAAACGTTTTGCAAGGCAAACGCATCCACATCAATAACCTTGGGCTCCAATCCCGCCATCTGCACCAGGTTGACATATTCGTTTATCATATCTTGCTTGGCCGCCACCAGCAGTACGTTCATCTGGTTGGGGTTGTTTTCGCTTTCCCCCAGGATCTGGAAATCCAGGTTGACATCATTGATATCGAAGGGAATGTATTGTTCGGCCTCGAACTGAATCGTATCCTGAAGCTGCTCTTCCGAGGCCATCGGAACACTGATCTTCTTAACGATTACGGAATAGCCGCCCACCGATATGGCGACATTGTGATTCTTGATGCTGTAAGATTTAAACAACTGCCTGATTGCGTCGGCGACAGCCTCGGGATCTTTGATGGCGCCTTCTTCGATCAATCCCGGGACAATGTCGGACATTCCGAACTTCGACAGGCAGACACCTTTTTTGTTCTCCACCAGCTCGGCGGCCTTTATGGTCCGGGAGCCGATATCGAGGCCTACCAAGCGGTCTTTTTTGCCAAAAATCATGATCAATTCTCAATCGCCAAAAATTTTTTTTGCATCCGAGAGACTATAGCCCAGCGCCAGGAGAATTTTACGCTTGGTCTCCATCCGGCACGGTTTACCCTGCTCGATACGAGTAATGGTGATCGGGGAAACATTTGCTTCCCTGGCAAGTTCGGATTTACTCATCA
>JALVRI010000386.1 GCA_027031325.1 Desulfobacteraceae bacterium | reverse complement strand
TGCAAAAAAATGCTGGAAGATCTCAATTATGAAGTGGTAACCGCTGCTTCGGGCGGGGCGGCGGTTGAATACCTGAAAAAGGAACCGGTGGACCTGGTTATTCTCGATATGATCATGGACCGGGAAATGGACGGGCTGGATACCTACAAGGCCATTTTAAAGGTGAGACCCGGCCAGAAGGCGGTGATTGCCAGTGGTTTTGCAGAAACCGAGCGGGTCCGCCAGGCCCTTGCCCTTGGTGTCAAGGCTTACCTGAAAAAACCGTATACGGTTCAGAACCTTGCTGAAGCCGTCCACAAGGCCTTGGCTTGATCCCGGATTATGCAGCCGGCTGGTTTGGCGAAGATGCGAGGTGGACGGTGGGCATTTGAAGTACATAATCCTGGTTCAGCTAAGTTGAGCAGCAAGGTTGTCGAGCACCCTGCCCAGAAACAGATTGGCCTCTTTGAAAAGATCCTCCCGTTCAAGGATATCCCCGGGTTCCTGAACCCAGGGGCCGGGTTGCATTTCGTGCCGGCAGTTTTGGATCAGGCCGGCGGTCGAAGAGACAGTGGCCTCCAGGTGGAATTGTAAGGCGAGCACCCTGCCCTTGTAACTGAAAGCCTGGTTTACACAGGCCTCGCTTGTGGCCAGGTGTGTGGCCAGGGGGGGGATCGAGAAGGTTTCCCCGTGCCAGTGCAGGGCCTGAAAGCTTTCCGGCAATCCTGCCATCAGCGGTTCGTCTTTTGCGGCCGCCGTCAGCTTAACCGGGAACCATCCGATTTCACGATGGTTGTTGGCGGTTACCGGCGCACCGAGAATCTCTGCGATCAACTGGGCCCCAAGGCAGATCCCGATTACTGTTTTGCCCCTGGCGACAGCATCTGAAATTGCTTCTTTCTCTTGCCTGAGCCATGGATATTGAAAGTGGTCATGGACACTCATGGGACCGCCCATGATCACCAGCCAGTCGAAATCATCAGCGGGTTTTTCCCCGGCGTAAAACCTTGTGGTTGTGATGGTTGCCTTGCGAGCTGCAGCCCAGGTTTCGATTGCAGCCGGACCTTCAAACGGTACGTGTTGAAAGCAGTGCAGGTGCATTCCCGCCCCCTTTCGATGATAAGCTTTGCGGAGTACTTTCTGCTTACCTTGCCGAAGGTGGTTCGCAGAAGTTATTGGGTGCAAGTTTGGATGCCTTCAGGCCCCTTATGGATACCGGCGGGTTGAACCCTGATTATGCACTTCAAATGCCCACCGTCCACCTCGCATCTTCGCCAAACCAGCCGGCTGCAAAATCCGGGTTTAAGGGGTCTGTCACGCCTTTGCAGATCTCGATTCAGATGTAGTTCATGCAATTTTGCTGCCATGAAGCCTTTATCAATTTTAGGTGTATTATCAGTTGGATATAAAATTCATCCACCGGCCTGCCGTAAGTAAACGTTACTTTTGTGTAAAAAATGACCCTTCCACCTTACTTTTTTGAAATTCCGGCTTAAGTTTTGAAGAGCAGCCAGAGCTGTTTGGAACGAGATCACCATCAACCGTGGAGGTATCCAATGGATTTCAAAGACGTGATAAACGGCAGGCGCTCGGTCAATTTTTTCGATCCCCAAAGGCCGGTGCCGGACGAACTGCTGGAAGAGATGATCGGACTGGCTTCCCTTGCCCCTTCGAGTTTCAACCTCCAGCCGTGGAATTTGATTCTGGTCAGGGATCCTGAACGCAAGCGGCGGCTCCAGAAGCTTGCCTGGGATCAACCCAAGATCAGTGAAGCGCCGGTGGTTTTGGTCGTTTTGGCCGATCGTTCGGCATGGCAGTCGGGTCATCCTGTGGTTGAACGCAACTTCGAGGAAATGGTGGCCTCCGGCAGGCTTGGCAGAGACCAACGCCAGTGGTTCGACGACGCCCGCATGGACCTGTACGGTCAGAGCCTGGAAAAACAACAGGCTTTTGCCAACAAGAACACCGGCTTTTTCGCCATGGCCTTGATGCTGGCGGCAAAGCATCTCGGCCTGGACACCCATCCCATGGACGGGTTCGACCACCAGGCGGTCAGAGAGCTTTTCAAAGTTCCTGAGCGGTACTGGATTCCCTTGTTGCTGGCAGTCGGATACTTCAAGGCCGGCGAAACCCTGCTGCCGCCCAAGTGGCGTAAAAGTGTGCCTGAGATAGTGGTCGATTTCGAATCCGGTTGATCTTTCTTTCTTCAGGCCTTCAGATATCGCTGCAGGTGGCGGGCGGTATGCGAAATCCTGGTCCGGCATGCAACCTGGGCCGGGGTGCCGCAGGTTACCAGGCGGCCTCCCTCCACGCCCCCCTCGGGACCCAGGTCGATAATATAATCGGAGGCCCGGATGACCTCCAGGTTGTGTTCAATGACCACCACCGTGTGCCCCTGCTCAACCAGGTCCTGGAGCACTTTGAGCAAAAGATGGGTGTCGGCGGCGTGCAACCCGGTTGTCGGCTCGTCCAGGATGTAGAGTGTGTGCCCCCTTGCTTGGCGTACCAGTTGGCGGGCCAGCTTGATGCGCTGGGCCTCTCCGCCGGAAAGAGTCGGTGACGGCTGGCCCAGCTGGAGGTAACCCAGGCCGACACGGCAGACCAGCTCGAGGGCGCGGGCGATGGAGCGGACCGGGCTGAAAAAGAGCTGGGCCTCGGCAAAGGTCATTTCCAGCACCTGGGCGATGGTCTTGCCCTTGTAACGTACTTTGAGGGTATCGGAGTTGAACCTGCGCCCCCCGCAGTCCGGGCAGGATACGTAGACGGCAGGCAGGAAGGGCATTTCGACCCGGGGCGTTCCATGCCCCCGGCATTCGGGGCACCTTCCGGCAGGCAGGTTGAAGGAAAACCGTCCCGGCCCGTATCCCCTGCGGCGTGCTTCGGGGGTTGCGGCGAACAATTTGCGGATCATGCCCAGGAAGCCCACGTAGGAAGCCGGAACGGAACGGGGTGTCCGGCCAATGGGGCTGTGGTCGACTTCCAGGACCCTTTCTATTTTTTCCCACCCCTCAATGCTTTTACAGGCCGGAGGTTTCCTGCGGCCGGCCGACAGAGACTGCAAGCCCCTGGCCAGGGTTTCTTTTACAAGGCTCGATTTACCGGACCCGGAGACCCCGGTGACACAGACCAGCGATTGAAGGGGTATAGAAACATCGATATTTTGCAGGTTGTTGGCCCTTGCCGACCTTATTTCAAGCCGCGGTCTGGAGGATATCGGGCGGCGCGGGGTCTTGACAGGCCGGCGATCACCGACCAGGGCTCCTGTTACTGAAGCCGGCGTGTTTCGTAAGGTCGCCAGGCCGCCCTTGGCAACGACCCGTCCTCCGTTGCGCCCGGCCCCCGGCCCCAGGTCTATGATGGTATCGGCCGCCTTTATGGTTTCTTCGTCATGTTCCACCACGATGAGGGTATTGCCTCTTTCTTTCAAGGCCCGCAGGGCTTGGAGCAGGCGGCCGTTGTCCCGGGGGTGGAGGCCGATGGTCGGTTCGTCCAAAACATAGGTGACCCCGGTCAGGTTGGAGCCCAACTGGGCTGCCAGCCGTATCCGCTGGGCTTCACCGCCGGAAAGGGTGTCTCCGCTGCGATCAAGGTTGAGATAGTCCAGCCCGAGTTTCTGCATGAAATCCAGCCGGCTGAATATTTCGGCCAGGATGGGTTCGGCCACCTGGCGGTAATGACGGCCGAACTGGATTTGGGAAAGGATTTTTTTCAGACCACCCGGACTGAGGCGCACCAGATCCCAGATTGAATGGCCATTGAGCTTGACGGCCAGGGCCCGGGGCTTGAGCCGGCTGCCGTTGCAGCCGGGACAGATGGCCGGCTCGACTTCCTTGGCGGTGGCGATGAGGCCGGTCCCATCGCAGGCCGGGCAGGCGCCTGCAGGACTGTTGAAAGAGAAATGGAGCGGATCCGGCCGGGGTATGCTGAATCCACAATCAGGACAGGTGCTGCTGGCACTGAAGACCTGTTGCCGTCCGCTTTGGGGATCGAAGATGACAAGATGGCCGCCTGTTTTTTCCAGGGCTCTTGAGGCCAGCTTGCGGGTACCGGCGGCTCCGGTCCTGCCCTTGGCCACCCGGCCCATGACAAGCTCGATGGTGTGTGTCCTGTAGCGATCGAGCGCCATGCCCGGCCTGATGGTCTCGAGACGGCCGTCGATGCGGGCTTCTGTCAGCCCTTCGGCCAGAGCGTTGGCCAGGACCTGCTTGTGAAAACCCTTGCGAGCGGAGATGACAGGGGCCAGGATAAGGTTGCCGGCAGTGGCGGCCCGGACAACGGTCTCCAGCATATTCTTGGATGACCAATGGACCAGCG
>JALVRI010000385.1 GCA_027031325.1 Desulfobacteraceae bacterium | reverse complement strand
ATGCTGACCGCCCTGGCCCGCCTGTCGAATTCTTTCGTAGCCAGGCTTGCAGCCCGCTGTTACCTTGAAGTGATCCGCAACACGCCCTTGCTGGTACAGATCTTTTTGATCTACTTTGTGCTTGCTCCGATACTCGGCCTTGAGCGATTCAGCTCAGCGGTCATCGCCCTGAGCCTGTTCGAAGGAGCTTACGGATCGGAGATTTTCAGGGCCGGGATCGTCTCCATTCACAAAAGTCAATGGGAAGCAGCATCCAGCCTGGGCCTCGATGGATGGAAAACTTACCGCCTGGTGATCCTGCCCCAGGCCTTGCGCCGGATCCTGCCACCCCTTACCGGGCAAGCTGTCTCCCTGATCAAGGACTCGGCCCTTGTGAGCACCATCGCCATCTACGATCTGACCATGCAGGGACAGGCCGTCGTGGCCCGAACCTACCTGGTCTTCGAAATCTGGTTGACAGTAGCGGCCATTTACCTGTCCCTGACCTTGGCCCTTTCGGCCGTGTCCAGGCGATTGGAAAAGAAAATGGCAATCTTCAATCTTCAATAGAAAGGAAAACACTGGAGGTGAACTATGCCGGCCAAACCAAACTCGATTATAACCAAAATCGCCCCCATCCTCTTGATCCTGTTGTTTCTCGGCACACCCGCCCTTGGTGGTGGCAAGATCAGGCAGCAACTTGTCAAGGAAAGCACCCTTGAAGGCATTCTCCAGCGGGGCGTGATGAAAGTCGGCATGTCGACCTTCGTCCCCTGGGCCATGAAGGACAAAAACGGCAAACTGATCGGTTTTGAAATCGACGTCGCCCGCAGGCTTGCCAGGGACATGGGTGTCAAAGTGGTTTTCGTTCCCACCCGCTGGTCTG
This sequence comes from Desulfobacteraceae bacterium, assembly GCA_027031325.1. Taxonomy (GTDB): domain Bacteria; phylum Desulfobacterota; class Desulfobacteria; order Desulfobacterales; family Desulfosarcinaceae; genus JALVQM01. Next base: position 11,678 of record JALVRI010000385.1, on the reverse strand, counting down.
GTATCATCCCGGCCCTGCTGACCGGCAAGTTCGACGTCATAATCGGAGGCATGGGCATAATGCCGGATCGGAATTTAAAGGTCAATTTCTCTATCCCTTATGATTATTCCGGCATGTCGATGGTAGCCCACAAGAAAAAGGCCGCTGGTTTTGCCTCCCTGGAAGATTTCAACCGCCCGGACGTGATCCTGGCCGTGCGGCTGGGAGCAACTCCGGCCAGGGCGGCTAAAAAGTACATGCCCAAGGCCCGCCTGCGCGAGTTTGACGATGAATCCCAGGCCTACCAGGAACTGCTCAACGGCAGGGTGCATGCCGTAGTCGCCTCGGCACCGGCGCCTGCGTTCCAGGCCTTGAAACACCCGGACAAGCTCTTTTTACCCCTTAAAGGAACATTCACCAGGGAGCCCATAGGTTTTGCGGTACGCAAGGGCGATTTCGACACTCTCAATTTTTTCAACAACTGGATCCGTTTGGTGAAAGCCGAAGGGTGGCTTGCCGAACGCAAGCATTACTGGTTTGAAACCAGGCAGTGGGAACACCTGATCCAATGACAATCCTGGACAACGGCCGGTCCTGGTACGACGCCATAAACTTTTTAAATGAACGGCTTTTTACCCGGCCGGCCAACCGGTGATCCTCTTGCCGCAGCGGAAATTAAAAATATCGTTTCTCGACCTGGTGGTGGCCCTGGCACTGCTGGCAGCCCTGACCTGGTTTGTCTACCTGACCCTGGTCAAGCTGGACTACAATTGGAACTGGCATCTCCTGTGGCAGTACATTCTGCGTTTCGATCCCGAACGGGGGCGCTGGACGCCCAACCTGCTCTTAAAGGGCATGTTCACCACTATCCGGCTCAGCCTCTGGAGCATGATCCTGGCGACACTGATCGGCCTGATCATGGGTATCCTTGGCTCGAGCCGGAAAATGTTCAAGAAAATCATAAGCACCGCATATGTGGAAATATGCCGCAACCTGCCACCCCTGGTAATGGTCTTTATTTTCTATTTTTTCATCGGCGACCAGGTCCTTCCCCTGCTGGAAATCGAAAAAGCGGTTTCGGAGCTTCCACCCCAGGTCCAAACATTTCTGTCCCTGGTGGCGGCCGGGCCTGATCGATTCGCTGCTTTTACCTCGGCCGTGATCACCCTGGCGATAATAGAGGGTGCCTACATCGCCGAAATAATCCGTTCCGGTATTTCCTCCATTGCCGGCGGGCAGTGGGAGGCGGCTCACTCTATCGGGATGAACAAGTGGCAGACCCTGCGTCTGGTCATCCTGCCCCAGGCGGTCCGTCAAATCCTTCCACCGCTTGCCGGTCAATTTATTTCAACCATCAAGGATTCGGCCATCGTGGCCGTCATATCCATCCAGGAATTGACTTTTCAGGGGATGGAATTGATGGCCTCCACCTATATGACCTTCGAGATCTGGATCACCATCACCGCAATGTACTTCATCCTCACCATGGCCTGCTCGGCTGCCGTCAGCCGCTTGGAGCTCAGGTTGAACCGGCACCTGCAGGTCTGAAACCTTTCCCTCATTTTTATCTCTATTACGGAAACCGCCTTGGCAAACCCAAATTGACCCCTACCCCGGGTTTTTGGGTGCTTGAAAGATGAATATTTAAACCAGGGTAAAGATCCGGGCCGAAATGACGATGAATGTATACGGGACAATTTTAACCAAAAGGCAAGGGGCATCCACCCGGACCGACGGGGTCATTGGCCATGGTTTAAGGCAAGAGCCCTTGCCCCAGAAGCGCCTGAGTATGGAAATAAAAATGCTGTTGCAAAAAAAATCATCCCCGGCCCCTGATTCCGCAACCAATCCCGGGGTTCGGGCAATACAATCCCGCCTGGAAGGAATTTTACGGGTCACCGACTTGCTATTCGATTTTCTCAGGGCCTTCGTCCTCGACCTCAAGGAACTCGATCCGCAAAAATTCAGACACCAGCTGGACCAACTCAACAGCCTGATCGGTTCTGACGAAAATATCAGGAAAATCGAGCTTGGTTTTGAGCGCGACAGGGATTCAATCAGCCAATACATCGAACTTCAAAAAAGATGCGTTGCCGAACGTGAAAAAGAACTCAAGGATATCATTGAGTTACTTGTAAAGGCGATGACAAACCTCAACACCGAAAACCGTGAATTTTACCAGAGGGTACATGCCCAAAGTGAAAAGATAGAAAAAATTTCAAACCTGGATGATATCAAGCGCATCAAGCGCGCCCTGCGCTACGAGGTCGAGCAGATACGTGAAATAGTGGATCTCAAGGCTGACCAGGACAAGCGGAGCATCGATATCCTGGCTCAACAGGTGGAACAACTGCGCACCGAACTTGAAAAGGCCAGGGCCAAATCCATGACCGATCCACTTACGGGGGTATATAACCGCCAGGCTCTGGACCAATACCTGGATGAGAGAATCAGCCGGGCCTCGACGGCCGACCGGAATTTCGCCCTGCTCATGCTGGACATCGACGATTTCAAAAAAATCAACGACAATTACGGCCATTTGATAGGTGACCGGGCCCTGATGGCCTTTGCCGGAAAATGCCGCCAGGCCATCCGCTCGGACGATTTTCTGGCCAGGTATGGCGGAGAAGAGTTCGTTATAATTCTTGAAGGTGCAACCTTCCGTAATGCAATGAAAAAAGCCAAGCAAATATGTGAAACGGTTGCGGCTGCCAAATACACCACCGACAGGGAGCAAAAGGGCGAATATCTTTCCATAACCACCAGCATCGGGGTTACTGTTTTCAGGAAAAACGATACGCCTCAGACTCTGCTGGAAAGGGCGGATAAGGCTTTATACACTGCCAAGCAAAAAGGCAAAAACAGGGCAGTGGGCAGAAGATCTTGATTAACAAGGATTTTTTTTCTATAGTAATGCCGAGTTTTCAAACCATGACCGCTGAAAATCAATTACAGAGCCAAACTTCAAAGACCCCTTCAGTTACTCCCGGGAGCGCAAAGGGGTGTTTTCAAGGCGATTCTATGACTGAAAAAAACCGTGTGGAGTTCCAAAAGCCGGACCTCGAACATCTTACCTCCAGTTACACCGTTGTCGATATGCATTTCCATTCCCACTACTCGGACGGTACAAGCAGCATCGACCAAATTGCTCAAAGAGCAAGGCAGCTGGGAATAGGCTTGGCGCTAACCGACCACAACGAAATTCGGGGTGCGCTTGAAATCAACACATATCAAGGCCTGATGACAATTCCAGGCATAGAGATAACCACCTCCGACGGTCCCCATATTTTGATCTATTTTTACGAGATCGAAGAACTGGAAAAATTTTACCACGAGGCCATAATTCCCCATCTGGGGTTTGATGTAATGAGCCCCATTTCCCTGACTGTCGAGCAGACCATAGCCGCCGGCCGCGATTACAATTGCCTTGTATTCGGCGCCCATCCCTATTGCGCTACTTTTACGGGAATCTGTAATTCCCAGATAGATCGGCAAAGGCAATCGGATCTGCTGTCGGCCATCGACGGGGTCGAAGTGTTGAACGCGAGCAATCTCAACAAATGGAATCTGAAATCGACTGTCCTGGGATTCAATCTCGGCAAAGCCATGATCGGTGGCAGCGACGGCCATAGCCTCGGACATATGGCCAAGGCGGTAAGCTACGCAGCCTGCCGGCCCACCCGCCGCGATTTTCTCGACAGCATCCGCGACGGACGCAGCCATGTGATCGGCAAGGAGATACCCTTGATAGGCAAGGTGACCTCCAATGGGCGCAAACTGAGATCAAACATCTCCAATTGCCCCGATCTGCTCGAAAGAAATATTCGTTACGGTTATGCCTTGCTGCATTCCAAATCGCGGATTTTCAGGCAAAACGTAAAACGAAAATTCAGTAACAGGTTTCGGCAGCAACCGCCAAACGACGATTTCGGATTTTAGACAACGGTAACAACATGTCAGAGTCATCCAAGGTCGATAAGGGTTCGACCAGAACATACACTGAAGAAATCAATGCCGCCCGGCATGCCGTAATGGTGATGGCCAGAGCGATCAAAAACAGGTCAATCTACCCCAGGGAGCATTCCGGGATCATGCAGATGATGCAGTCTGCCATGAAGGGCCTGCAGACATTTAGTGAAAAGTTCGGTCCCCTGCGCCTCAATGTCACCCGACACGCCCTTTTGTACAGGGACGAAACTGTCCTGGAGGCCGAGCATACCAACGACCCGGTGGTTCATCCCATGTACCGCGATGGAGTGATATGGGTTGAATTCATGCCCGGAATAGAGCAAAGAGAATTTGAACTTTTCGTCGACCTGCTTATCAAACACAGGAAACCTGAAGAAGAAGCCAAGACTACCCTGGTAACTTCCCTTTGGGAATCCGATTTGCCCCATCTGGCGTATGAAGCGGTCGATCCGGATCTTGAAACCACCCCTCCCCTTGACATATCCGTATTCAAAATCATAAGTGAAAACGCTTCTGAAAAGCGGGCCGAGATTCTCTCCAGCCCTGCCCCTGCCACGCCCCCTGCTCTTTCCTTGCCTGAACATCTTTCGGACTATGACAGGCACAGTATCCGTCACATGATCGAAGAAGAAGCGATTTTGACCAGGCCGGAAGACATTCTAGATGTGCTCCTGATTTTACTGGTAAACCAAAACTCAGAGCAAGAATTCCAAATAGTCCTCAAATCACTGGTTGATACTTTCGCTGAATCCCTGGCCAGAGGCGAATTCGTGTTTTGCGCCCGTTGCCTGCGCTCCATCCAGAACCTGATTCGCAAAACAGAACATAAGAGCAAATGGCGCTGGAGGCTGCTGGGCCGATTCATGGAGCAAGCCTGTTCCGTATCGGCCTGGGAGAAACTGGCTGCCGGGATAAACGATTTCCACCTTGAACCGAAAGATGTGGAAGCATTCAACTTTCTTATCCGGACCCTGCCGGAACAGATAATGGAACCGGCAGCCCGGCTGCTGACCTCAGCCAGGGATGAAGATTTACGCCGTATCCTGGTCGAAAGCATCGCTTTACACGCAAAAGCCCATCCTGAATTGCTTGTCAAACTGCTGAAAGAGCTGAATGCCGACGCCGTCCTGGAATTGCTGGAAGTCCTGGAGCGCCTGGAAGACGAGCATATCAAACCAGTCCTGATGGAGCTGTCAAAACACCGGGATGCAAAGATCCGCGCCAGGGCCGTCTGGATGCTTACCCGCAAGGATCCAAATGCCGCCATGCAGCTTTTCGCATTGATAGACGACCCTGAACCTGCCATACGCAAGCAGATACTTCTTCACTTGGGAAACCAGAGAAGCCCAACTGCCGAAGACCTGCTCTTGAAATATCTAAATCATCAGAAATCAGTTACGAGGGATAAGGGACACATTTTGGCTTGCTATCAAGCCCTGGGCAGGTGTGGCAGCAGTCACAGCCTTGCCTTTTTGGAAGAAATGCTTTTCGACTCTCCCTGGAAAGACACCCTCAACCGGGCCCGGGCGACCCACCGTAAAGGTGCTGCAAGCGCACTTGCATTGCTGGCAACCCCTGAAAGCAAACGGCTTTTGCGAAAGGGACTTTACAGCCTGGCACCCAATATCAGAAAAGCGTGTCGCGCGGCCATGGCAGAAGCTGATTTGAAATCAAGCACCAAGGGTACAAGCAATGAGCAAGATTGAGACTCCTTTACATGAAAGGCTGATAAACGCTTTCTTGAGAACAGCACGGGCTGTCCATCTATACGCCGACAACAACCAGGCGGTGGTCAAGGCGTGTGCAGAGCTGAAACAAATTCTGGATCGAAGCACTGAAGAAGGGGAACCCATCAGCCTTCAGATAAGTTCCGGGCATATATATATCAATGGTGAGTATCTCAGGATAGGAGCCCAGGCCTCGGCGTCCGCAGAGCGGCTTGAGGAATATTTGACCGGAAGAAAAATCAACGGCATAGTCTGGGAACCTGAAGCCAGGGATATTCCGGCCGACAAGTTTGTGCCCTTTTTCAGGATCCTGGCCCATGCCAAGGAGCATGATGATCCCCTCACCTGGATCAGGCAACGCCTGGATGAAAAATCCCTTTCATGGATCAGGGTCGAATCCCACCGGGATATCGAGGCCAGCCTGCCGGGAATAAAGACCGACGAAGGTGAGGCCCATGGCTCATTAAGCAGCCATCAAGCCGAATCCGGTTCTGATTCCAAGGCCATGCTCTGGGAAAAGGGACGCCAAAACTACGGCCGGGCTCTTTTTATCCTCAAATCAATCGCCGACAAGATCAAGGAAGGCAAACCGGCCGGAGTTGCCAAGGCCATGCGTCAAATCCAGCAGATAGTGGACATGATCATCTCCGACGACCAGGTCATGATCGGATTGAGTACCCTTCGCGACCACGATGACTATACCTATGTCCATTCCATGAATGTTGCCATCCTGGCCATAACCCTGGGCCATTACATCGGAATTCCCAAACAAGCCCTGGCCACCCTGGGGCTTTGCGGCCTTTTCCACGACCTGGGCAAGATCAAGGTGCCCCTTGAAATCCTCAACAAGCCTGGAAAACTTGATTCCGGGGAATGGAAAATAATGCAAAGGCACAGCCTTGAGAGTGTTCTTGAAATCCTTAAGCTGAAAGCATCTCCCGAGCTGAAGGCGCGCCTCCTGCTGCCACCTTTCGAGCACCACCTGAAATACGATCTCAGCGGCTACCCCAAGTTCCACCGCCGCAAGCAGGTGAGCCTTTTCGGCAGGATCCTGGCCATCGTGGATGTCTACGACGCCATAACTTCTCCCCGGGTTTACCGCCAGACCAGCCTCAGCCCGGACGCCGCCCTGGGCATGATGCTCGAAAAGGCCGGTACGGATTTCGATCCCCTCCTTCTCAAGGCCTTCGCCAATCTCATGGGGGTCTATCCGGTCGGTACGCTGGTTAAAATGGACTCAGGCGAGATAGGCCTGGTGGCCCGTCGCCCCCGGAGCCAATACTTGGATCGGCCTCAAGTGAGAATTCTCATGAGCAACGGCAATGGGAAATTCGTTCCAGGCAAAACGGTCGATCTTGCAGAAAAAAACGGCCATGCCGGCTCCTTCAGGCGCACCGTGGTCGAATCTTTCCATCCCGGCCAACTCGGTATCCAGCCAGCGGCATACCTGGATTGACTTTCCGGGCTCAATACCATTTCACCTTGAGCGGGTCATAGCCGATCCAAAGGGCTTGTCCCGGGACCAGGGGACAAGCGCCATGTTTTTCCCCCGGCTCGAGCCGGGCTGCAAATGGCACGTTTCCGGCAGCCACCGTCGCCAGGAGGCGCCTGGAACCTTTTTCCACGCTAAGCTGAGTCAAGCTTCCCCGCACCCAGCAAAGCTTTGAGGGGCCAGTCGGGCGCCGGTTGCTCAAAATAAAATCGTCCGGGTCGAAAACTGCAACCGCCTTTGCCAAATCCTCCGGATGCCCCATGGCTTGCAGCCGCTGGCCGTCGGGAAGGACTTTCTCTACCATGGCGGGCCCGGCCGGCCGCCATGGCCCGAACACAAGGCTGGCCTGACCCGTTGCCAGCAGGTGTCCTCTGAACAAATGGCGGATATGGTCACAGACTTCCCTGAGCCATTGCCAGTCATGGCTGGCTATCACCAAGGTGGTATTCCACTGCTTGCGGGCCTGAAGGGATGCTTCCTTGATCAGCTGGGCGCTGGCCGCATCCACACTGGCTGTGGGCTCATCGAGCAACAAGACCCCGGGTCTGAGCACCAGGCGGGCCGCCAGGGCGACCCGCTGGGCTTCTCCGCCCGAAAGCTCGTCCCATTGCCTCATGCCGAACTCACCGGGATCCAGTCCCACCATTTCCAGGGCCTGGTGAATACTGCGCTTCAGGTTGGATCGTTGCTTGCGAACCATTAGGCCATAGGCCACATTTTGAAACACACTTCGCTTGAGCAGGTAGGGCGTTTGCGGCAGTAAGGTAACCTGGCGAACGCAAGGATCAAAAGGTTTCACCGGCCGGCCGTCGAGTCTGATTTCTCCCTTTAGGGGTTTTTCCACGAATCCAAGCAGTCTCAGCAGGGTGCTTTTTCCGGATCCATTGGGACCAACCAGGCCGGTAATCGAACCAGGCTCGATCTTCATCTGCCTGATTTTCAAAATCGGTTTGCGGTTGTAAGCATGAACCAAATTTTCAACTTCGTAAAAAGGCATCGCTCATTTCCGGCGCAAGAATGATACCGACACGTTCACCGTCAGGGCGATCAGAATCAGCACCAGCCCCAGGGCAAAACCAACCGCGAACCGGCCCTTGCCGGTTTCCAGGGCGATGGCGGTGGTGACGGTACGTGTTTGCCACTTTATGTTTCCGCCTACCATCATCGAGATTCCCACCTCGGTCATCACCCGGCCATAGGCGGTCAATCCGGCCGCCAGGATACCATGCCTGACTTCCCACAGGCTGGTCATCAAGAGCCTGTACCTATCGGCGCCCAGGGATATCAAGGTTGTCCGTAATTGGCGGTCCATCTGCTCCACGGCCGCGGCAGTCAGGGCGATTACGATCGGCAAAGCCAGGATGGTTTGGCCGATGGCTATCCCTTTGAGGGTAAAGAGCAACCCCAGGTCACCAAGGGGGCCCTGGCTGGAGACAAGGGCGTAAACCAGGAGGCCGATGAAAACAGTCGGCAGGGCCAGCATGGTATCGACCATCAATCTTGCCTGTCTTTTGCCTGGAAAACTGGTGTAACCCAGGATAAAGCCGGCCGGAATACCAAGGGCAAGGCTCACTGCCATGGACATGGAAGATACCTTGACGGTGGCCGCTACCGCCGAATATGTCTGGCTGTCACCTGATAACAGGAGCCTGAAAGCCTCCGCAATTCCGTGGGAAATGAAATCCATTGGGTCCTATTCGGCATTGGGGACAAAAAGTTGCTTTCCCATCAACCTGAAATCGGCAATCAGCTTCCCGGCCTGTGGGCTTGTCAGCCATTGGGCAAAAGCCTTGGCCTGGTCACTTTTAACCTTGGGACAGCGTTCAGGGTTTACCAGGATAACACTGTACTGGTTACGCAGGCAGGCGTCGCCATCAACCAGGATCTTAAGAGGCGGATTGCCGCCGTGATCAGCGGCGTACTTGATATAAGTTCCACGGTCTGTCAGGGTATAGCCCTTGCGCTCGGCGGCAATGTTTATGGTTGCCAGCATCCCCTGACCTGTCTGAACGTACCAGGAGGCCTTGTCCGGCAATTCAAGCCCGGACCCGGCCCACAGCTCCAGTTCCTTTCTATGGGTTCCCGAATTGTCTCCCCGGCTGACGAAGGTGGCCCCGGACTGCTTTATCGATACCAGGGCCGAGCGTACCTCCTTGCCGGTTATCCCGGCTGGATCGGCAAGCGGACCGATGATTACAAAATCGTTGTACATCACCTGGCGCCTGTCGATTCCATAGCCGGCGGCAACAAAATTTTTCTCGGCCTCCGGGGCGTGAACCAGCAAAACGTCCACATCGCAATTCTGCCCCAGCTTCAAGGCCTTGCCGGTCCCGACGGCGATCCAGCGCAACCCTATCCCGGTTGCCCTGGTAAAATGGGGGGCCAGGTAGTCGAGCAGGCCGGTATTGTCTGTGCTCGTGGTGGTTGCCAGCAAAAGCTGCGAGCTACCTGCCCGGGCAGGCGTCCCCGACAGGCAAAGAAGAAGACAAAAGGCAATCAGCGTCGTTCCAATTCCTACTTTTTTCAGTGGATAATCCATATCATTGTCCCCGATTTTACCAGCCCTGCCCCATGGAAATTCATCCCGGATTATGCACTTCAAATGCCTACAATAAGTTATTTCGTTGGTTTCCGGTCTTCCTTTTCAAGATCGGGAAACACCACCTGCCCGCAGCTGCGCAGGTCGTAACCACTTAGACCGGCGGCCATTTTTTTGAATTTGTCACCATGGAGCAGCCCCAGGAAAAACTGGATCGTGCGGTCGAAAAACCTTTGCTTGGGAATCAGCAAATCGTAACGCTCCCAGCGCAGGGGTATGAAATCGAGACCGAGAAGACCGGCCACCGGCTCGATGCCCGGACCGGCGTCGGCCCGGCCGGCCAGGATTTCCAGGCCCACCTCCATGTGGGAGGCGACCTGGTGGGCATAACCCTCAAGCCTGCCCGCTTCCAGGCCGGCCCTGCCAAGCTCGCGATCGAAAACCAGGCGTGTGCCCGTGCCGACCCTGCGATTGACGATCCGGATATTCTTTCGGCCCAGGTCGGCAACACTTTTTAGGCCGTGAGGGTTGCCACCTGCCAGCAAGATTCCCTGCCGGCGACGGCAAAAATTAACCACCACCGGCATCTTGTCCAACTCCTTGCCGGCAAATTCGAAATTGTAATCCTGCTCATCGGACTGAAGCAGGTGGCTGGTAGCCACGTGGCATATATTCCGCTTCAGGGCCCTTATTCCCCCCATGCTGCCGAGATTTCCGAAAACCGCCAGCTTGCCGCCGCAGTCGGCATTGAAGAGGCAAATCGTCTTTTCCAGCAGGATATCGTTGCTTCCGGCAATCACGAGCAAATCCCGCCAGTTATCCGGCATGGCGGCCGTCTCGGGATAATTTATGGTATTGGCTTCTATCCACTGCTCGACCAGATGCCTTGGGAAAAGCCACTTGCCGGTAACCTTGGACGCCGGAAGTCCCTTTTCGGAAATCAGAGTGTAAACCATCTTTTCATTGATATCCAAAAACTTTGCTACCTGACGGGTGGAAAGCAGCTCTGTCATGATCCCTGGTCCCGGCAAAATGATGTCCTGAAAGTACCTGACAATTTCAACCAAGCCTTTAAACACCCATGGTTGTTTATTGTCAATACTTATCGGTTTAAAATAATGTTTTCAGACTCGGGCAACCTGAAATAACAAATAATTACTTTTATCCCGGATTTTGCAGCCGGCAGGTTTGGTGAAGATGCGCGGAGGAGGACGGGCGCAAATTGGGCCTCAGAGGGATGCCCGGCGGGCAAGGCGCCTGGAGTCCAGGCGGACTTTGACGCGCAAGGCCTTCAGTCCCTGGACCCCCTGGAGGCTTTCAAGCTCCAGGTACTCACTGTCTTTTTCCAGGAAACCCTGGTGATGAAGGAAATCCAGATGGGCTTCAACGTCGCGAGCCTCGCTGGCCTGGGAATAGACTATGGCTATTTTGCCGGGCTGGGTGAGTCTTTCACGGCTGCCCTTTACGGTTGCCTTGTCCAGCCTGGACTTGATGATTTCCTGGCGCACATCATAGGCCCTGTCCACATCGAAACGTTTTTCGTCGTATCTGAACCTGATGGAAAGGGGGGTGTCCTGAACAAGCACGAGATGGGTGGTATCGAGGGGAACCTTGAGATCGGCTTTGAGTCGTTCAGTGTGCCAGGCCATTCCGCAGGCGACCTTGAGCTGCCAGATCCTCAGTTCCTTGAGAAACAACTTGTTGAAATGCCCATCTTCCACAAGCGACTTGCCGGTGTAAATAATATAATCGACCCCGTCCGTGCGATGCCTCTCGAAATAATGGGGAAAGCTTGACTGCATCCGGGCTTCTTCACGATCCAGATATGTGGTCAGCCGATCATTTAGAGCCGCGACGCTTTCTTCGAAATTACGACGCAGGTTATAGACCGTATGCATTACGGGATCGAGGCTGTTTCTATACCTTTCGATGGCCTGGTCGACCGCCCCTGCCAACCCTTCCAGGTGAACGA
>JALVRI010000384.1 GCA_027031325.1 Desulfobacteraceae bacterium | reverse complement strand
GCATTGGCGGCCGCGATCTGGCCGTAAAGAAAGGGATCGTTCACAGGAGGGGTGATGAAATCGGCGGTCACCACCAGGGCCAGGTCACTGTTGAGACGGTAAACCCCGGCATCGTCGCTGGTGTTGTATCCTACCAGCAGGTTGGGATCTTCAGTTTGGGACAGACCTGCCAGAAGTTCTCCGAGCCCGACCGGGTCGATTTTGGCGGCTCAACCGCAGGTTCGGGAAAGGCTCTGGAGTGTCGGCGGCTTTTTCAGCATATCGCTTATCTTCATCAAAACCGGGCTCCTTTCGACCCTCAATGCTACCCAAGCCAAATGGTAAAGTCAACGGCAGCAGGGGCTGCTTGACCGCAAGGAAACCAGGCCGGTCATGATTTTCAGGCCCGCGGCCAGCCGGCCGTCTGTCCTGGACAAAAAGTCCATTTCGGCTTTCGCTGCCAGGTGAGGGTTGTGCTCCAGGATGATGGCGGCTGCCATCGACGTTGCTGCCTCCGTATGCCTGGCGCAACGCCGGAGATGTTCTGCCGAACCCTCTTGGACCGCCCTTGTAAGCGTACGGCAGCAGGTGGCTCCGAATCTATGACGGAACACGTCGTGGAGCCGGCCGCAAAGGTCCATGATTTTACGGTTGGTCGCCCATCCCGGACTATGGTTGCCGAGAAAAAGCCCGATGGCCAAGGCACCGCCGTTGAGGGCACCGCAAACACATCCCCTGCCGCCGATGCCCTGGCCCAGCCCTGAAACCAGTTGCTGGGCCAGGGCGGGGGGCAGGCCGCCGCCGAGGGCCTTGTTCAGTACCAGGAAGACGGCTTCGGCGCACCACAACTGGCCTGTGGTGAACAGGTTGGCGGCCCGGCGGCCGGCGGCGGCCGCGATTTGCCGGCCTTGGGGTGGGGTTTGCTCTGTTTTCAAGGAGGCTTTGAACATTACTTCACCTTTTCCACCTCGTAGCCGGCTCCTTTCCAGGCGTAGATTCCGCCTGCAAATCGGTAGACATTCTTATAGCCTAGTTTGACGGCCCATGACGCTCCGTTGTGGCTGCGGCCGCACTTGACAAAACCGCAGTAGATGACGATGGTCCGGTTCTTGTCGGGCCCCAGGAGGGACTTGAAGTCTTCCAGGCTTTTGCCCCCGGTTTTGCTCTTGTCCCAGCTACGCATTTCCGGAATGGGAAACAGGAACTGCTTGGCTCCCGGAACGTGTGCTTTCTTGTAGCTGGCGTCGTAAGGCATGGTATCGATTATCAGCATCGGTTTTTTACCGTCGATCCAGGATTTCAATTCTGACGCCGTAACCAGGTTATACCCGCCGCGGGCGGTTTCCCTGGCGAGCTTTACGGCGATGGCCTCGTTGGTGACTTCTTTTTCGAACTTGCTCTTGAACAAAGAGGCCTCGGCGGTTCCAAGGGTCAACATCAGGACCAGGACGGGTAGAACAATCTTTTTCAACATTTTTGCTCCTCCTTGTATCCGGCGGGATTGGTTGTGCCTTTTGCTGAAAGTTTTGGTTTACTTCCGGCTCCTGCGGCCCTCAGCCATTGCAGCCAAAGGGCCCCAATAGTCAGGGCCAGGAGAAGGAGATCGCGGTAAAGAGCCGGCCTCAGGCCCTGGAAAGCGGTCTTTTCCGGGCTCCGGGAACCGAAACAGCCACAGTCGATGTCGAGTCCCAGCCCGATTCCATGGGCCAGGACCAGGATAAAGAAGATAAGCAGGGCCGTTGCCGCCCGCATGGTCCCGCGAACGCCGAAGACCAGCCCCAGCCCCAGCAAAACTTCGCCGGCGGCCAGCAATACGGCCGCAGGCAGGCTGAGCTCCGATGGGACGAGGCCCAACGCGTCCATGACCACGGCAAAATCGGCCGGGGCGATCAGTTTCGATCCCCCCGACCAGATGAAGATGGCGGCCAGGAACCAACGCCAGGCCGGGACAAACCATTGCAGGTAAGCGGTAATCGTTTGCATCCCATTTATCAGATTTCAGGCCGCATGCTTGCCTGCCGCCGTTTGTCGTTGGCTGCAGGAAGCTTTTTCATCCCGCATTATGCAGCTGCCAAGTTTGACGCAGATGCAATGAAACAACTTTCTTCAGGAATTTGAAGTGCATAATCCGGGTTCAATACCGGACAGGCAACGTGCCCCAATCTTTGCGACCTTTCGGGTTCAAGGTGTATATATGGAAAAAATATATAAGTAAAATTGATATTGTCGATGCAAATCTCGTCGGCCAATGGTTTTTTCTATGCCTTTTTGAAGGCTTGAAAATACCCGTTCCTTGCCACTGCCGGGTGGATGTGTTACTGCTGGCTGGACAGCGGGATTCGGCCGGGATATGGTTTTGAGACAGGCGCTATCCGGAAGCACGGCTATGGGATAGCTCGACCGCCGGTGGGGTCTGGCAAGGCAATCGTTTCAGCGAGGCTGGAGGACGGGAGCCATGGAGCTTGATTTTTCTTCACGCAGAGTCGAAGCTCGGATCATAGGACCCGATGGCAGGCAGCTGACGAGGTTGATCGAAATCCGGAAAGACCCCATAACCGGGCGCAATTGCAGGATTACATACAGCCGTAGCCTGGAAAAGGAGGCTGCCACCGGGACCTTTCCACCCCCACCGCCGGGGGCTGCAAAAAGTGCCGAATGCCCTTTTTGCAGCCACCGCCTGGAAAATGCGACTCCCAGGGCCGTCAGCGATTTGCTCCCCCGGGGCCGTCAGCGCTACCGTGATTCGGTTCTTTTTCCCAACCTCTTTCCTTACGGGGCCTACTCGGCGGTCAGCCTCTTTGACGACCGGCACTTCGTGGAAATCGGCACCGCCCGGGTCGAAACCTACGCCGACTGTTTCATCAACTGTGCAAATTACCTTAAAAAGGTTCTGACAAAGGACCCGGACGCGGTTTATGTCGCCATTACCCAGAATCATCTTCCGGCGGCCGGAGGATCGCTTGTCCATCCCCACCTCCAGGTTCATGCCGACCGGCCGGCGTCCAATTTCCATCGCTTTTACCAGGATCGGGCGGCCGGATTTTTCCAGGCCACCGGTGAGGGCATCTTCTCGGCTTACCTGGAAAAAGAAATCCGGGACGGGAAAAGATATATCGGCCGGACGGGACAATGGCATTGGCTGGCAGCCTTTGCACCGGAAGGGTTCTTCGAGATCTGGGCCATTTTGCCCGGATCTTTTTCCATTTGCGACCTGGAGACAGGGCACTGGCAGGCACTGGCGCGTGGTGTCCTGTCTGCCCAGCGTTTTTTCCGCAGCCTCAACCGGAATGCCTACAATCTTGGCCTGCTGGCCGTTGAGCGCGGGGACAGCCGCCTGGAGCTGAGGGCATCATTGAAAGTCAGGGCCAATTACGCCCCCTGGGTACGCAGTGATTTTACCGCTTACGAATTGATGCTGGGGGAGATGGCAACTTTCGTGGCCCCCGAGCAAACCGCCTCCAAGGCACGTTCCTTCTGGGACAGGCAAGCCTAAGTCCTTGTCGGCCACCCTACCGGCCGGTTCATTTTCCATCCCTTTGGGAGGCAGTTTACCCTTGCCGGGCAAGGTTTTGAGAACGGTTGAAAGCACACCAGCTTTCAGGTGTGCCGATGTCGATGAAACGGTGGCCGTCAAAGCAGGTTCCTGCAAGCCGCAAACCCTTTTCAAGCGCTTTTTGAAAGAGATGTCCCAGGTGTAGTTCGGATCGTTGCGGGCGATGTTCCTTGACCAGGGCGTGAATGAAGTCGGTAAAACGCGGCTGCCAGACTGCAAGGGCCCAACTGTATTTCAGGTCGCTGCGAGGTGGTTTTACCTGGATCCCTGTTATCCTGCCGTCGGCTGTGATCGCAACCATGTCACTGCGTTTTTTGATCTTTTCGTTTTCCACCGGGAAAAGGCCGAGGGCCAGGTCCGCCCCGGCCGCATCCAGTCCCTTTTCCACCTGACGAAAAACGTCCGGGGGACCGAGCCAAATGTCACCAAAGCCCATCATGACCCTCTTGCCCCTGGTGAAGCCGTAGGCAAAATCGATGCTGTAGGGGACGCCGGCCGATTTTTCGATCACCAGGTAGGCCAGGTCCAGGCCCGGGTGCGTGCGGCTGTAATAAGAGGCGATATCCAGCTTGTACGGGTTGAGTACCCAGTAAACCTGTTTGCATTCTGCAGCCCGGAAGCAGGCCAGCAGGTTTTGCGATACAGGTCCCATCTTTTCGCGGCAGGATTCGGCTGTAAAGGCTACCGGCAGGATTTCCTTGCTGCACGGCAGGGCCGGCATCCTGGTGGCCTTTCCGGCTGCCGGAACGAGTCCGATTTTTTCCATTGTCTGTCTCCTTGCGGCAACTTG
>JALVRI010000383.1 GCA_027031325.1 Desulfobacteraceae bacterium | reverse complement strand
CTTTCAGCCACATTGTAGTCATCCCGATCAAACACCCCCGGCGCGAGGACATCATTGTTTTCGAATTTCCCGAAGATCCCCGCAAGGATTTCATCAAGCGGGTTATCGGTGTGCCGGGGGATGTGATCGAGATAAAGGACAAGCGCCTGTACGTCAATCACAAGTTGATGGAGCGTGATTATGCCATTTACAAAGATCCGAGGATATTGCCCGCCGGTGTCCAGCCGCGGGACAATTTCGGCCCGGTCACAGTGCCGGAGGGAAAACTGTTTGTCATGGGAGACAACCGCGACCAGAGCTACGACAGCCGCTTCTGGGGTTTTGTCGATTACAAGGCGGTAAAGGGCAAGGCTTTCATAATTTACTGGTCATGGGACAAGGACAATTTCGATGTACGCTGGAACCGCATTGGAAAAATTTTGCATTGAGGCAGGTGTCAAATGCAGTTTGCCAGGAAAGATATTTTGGATATGGAAACCCTTTCGGTGGAGGAGATCAATCTCATTCTGGATACCGCCGAGAGCATGAAGGAAATATCCCAACGTCCCATCAAAAAGGTGCCGACCCTGCGCGGCAAGACGGTGATCCTGTTTTTTTATGAACCCAGCACCAGGACCCGGATGTCCTTCGACATTGCCGCCAAGAGACTTAGTGCCGACAGCCTTTCAATCTCCGCTTCAACCAGCAGCCTGGTAAAAGGTGAGACCCTGCTCGATACGGCCCGTAATTTGGAAGCCATGCACCCTGATATTGTCATCCTGAGACATTCCCGGGCCGGGGCGCCCCATTTTTTGGCCAAGCATCTGAAATCTTCGGTGATAAACGCCGGTGACGGTATCCACGCTCACCCTACCCAGGCCTTGTTGGACATGATGACGGTCCGTCAAAAGAGGGGAACCCTGGAAGGCCTGAAGATAGCCATCGTAGGTGATATCTCCCACAGCCGGGTAGCCAGGTCCAATTGCGTCGGGTTTACCAAGATGGGCAGTCAGGTCGTTGTCTCCGGGCCGCCCACCATGATGCCTGCCGGAATCGAGGACCTCGGGGTGAGTGTGGCCCCGGATATAGATACGGCAATCGAAGGAGCCGATATCATCATGATGCTCAGGATCCAGAAAGAGAGACAGAAAGGGTTCCTGATGGCGACCGAAAGGGAATACTGCCGGTTTTTCGGCCTTACCGTGGAGCGGATCAGAAAAGCCAAACCGGACGTGCTTGTCATGCATCCCGGGCCGATGAACAGGGGGGTTGAGATTGCCCCTGAAGTGGCTGATGGACCCTATTCCATTATCTTGGACCAGGTAACCAACGGGGTGGCCGTTCGGATGGCTTTACTGTTCCTGGTGGCAGGAGGTGCGCGCCATGCAGACGTTGATTAGAGGCGGCCGCTTGATCGACCCCGGCCAGGGCCTCGATACAGTCGGCGATATTCTGATCGATTCCGGAAAGATTTCCGGAATTGAACCCGGCCGGTCGATAGAAACGGGTAACGAGGCCTGCCAAGTTATAGATGCAAGCGGCAAGTGGGTGTGCCCTGGACTGGTCGATATGCATGTTCATTTCAGGGAACCTGGTGAAGAATACAAGGAGACCATTGCCTCCGGATCACGCGCGGCGGCAGCCGGAGGATTCACGGCCGTCTGCACAATGCCCAATACCAAACCGGTCAACGATTGTGCGGAAGTCACCCGTTTCATTATTCAGAAGGCAAAGACGGCCGGTCTGGTTAAAGTGTATCCGGCGGCTGCCATCAGCCGCGGACAGGAAGGAAAGCGGTTGTCGGAGTTCGGCGACCTTGCCGCGGCCGGCGCTGTTGCCGTGACCGACGACGGTCGCCCTGTCAGCAATCCCCTGCTTATGCGCCGGGCCTTGGAGTATGCCTCCGCCTTTGGTCTGCGGGTAATTTCACATTGCGAGCAGTTGGAGCTGTCGGCCGGGGGTGCCATGAACGAAGGCGCCCTTGCCACCAGGATGGGCTTGCCCGGGATTCCCTGCGCTGCTGAAAGTGTCATGGTAATGCGCGATATCGCCCTTGCCCGCTTGACAGGTGTTGAGGTTCACATCGCCCATGTAAGCACGGCGGAATCCGTGAACGCCATCAGGCGTGCCAAGGAGGAAGGGGTGCCGGTTACCGCCGAAACTGCACCCCATTATTTTTCCCTTACCGAGAAAGCCGTGGAAGGTTATGACACCCATGCCAAGATGAATCCTCCGTTGCGCAGTGAGCAGGACCGGCGGGCGATCTGCCAGGCCTTGGCCGATGGAACCATAGATGCCATTGCAACCGATCATGCCCCTCATTCGGAACTGGAGAAGCTGGTGGAGTTCGAGCTGGCCGCCAATGGGGTCGTGGGACTTGAAACATCATTGCCACTGGGGTTGAAAATGGTGCAGCAAGGCCTGCTCAGCCCTTTACAGCTGATAGAACGGATGGCGGTGGCGCCGGCCGGAATTCTCGGCTTGGATTCAGGCTTGCGGAAAGGTTCGCCTGCCGATATCGTGATCATAGATCCGGAGGTCGAATTCAAGGTGTCGGCCGCCGATTTCAAATCCAAGGCCAGGAACACCCCTTTTGAAGGATGGTCTCTCAAAGGCAGGGCGATCCTTACCTTGGTCGACGGTAAGACCGTCTATCGGGATACTGATTTCGATTGATCCGCTCCCCAAAGGAGGCATTTATCCAATGGCTGCAAAAGGTGCCAGGATTTTGGTCGTCGACGACGAGCGCAGCATGCGTGAACTGCTGGAATACATGTTGTCGCGGGAAGGATATGATGTCCATTTGGCCGCCAATGGCAAGACAGCCGTAAAGATGGTGGAAAAAGAAGCCTATGACCTTTTGCTTTGCGATATCCGGCTGGGTGACATGACCGGACTGGACGTTCTGAGGGCGGCCAAGGCCAGCCACCCGCATACAGTGGTGATAATGATTTCAGCCTATGCAACAACCGAGACCGCGGTGGAGGCCATGAACGAGGGAGCCTATGATTATGTGCCCAAGCCCTTCGACAACGACGAACTGAAAGAGACCATCGCCAACGCCCTGGACCGCAAAACCCTCGAGGCGGATCGCCGGGTCATCGAGGACGAACTCAAGGAAACTCTCCATTTCGGCAAGATAGTCGGCAACAGTCCACGGATGATGCACATATATAAAATGATCCGCCAGGTTGCCGGCACGCGCACCAATGTCCTGATAACCGGTGAGAGTGGAACGGGCAAAGAACTGATAGCACGGGCCATCCATGATCTGAGCGATCGGGCTGACAAGCCGTTTGTCACCATCAACTGTGGTGGCATACCGGAAACACTCATGGAGAGCGAATTTTTCGGCCACAAGAAGGGCTCTTTCACGGGTGCAACCCAGGACAAGAAGGGGCTGCTGGAGCTTGCCCACCAGGGGACGGTCTTTTTGGACGAGGTGGCCGAGCTGAGCATCCCCATGCAGGTCAAGCTGCTGCGGGCCGTCCAGGAGAGAGTTTTCAGAAGCGTCGGCGGGACGAAGGATATCCAGGTTGATATCAGGATAATTTCAGCCACCAACAAGCGCCTGGAAGACGAGGTCATCGCCGGCAACTTCCGCGAAGACTTATTCTATCGCCTGAATGTCATCGAGATCAAGGTTCCTCCCTTGCGGGAACGAAAGTCAGACCTCAAGGCCCTGGCCCAGCATTTCATCGAGAAATACTCCGCCGAGATGGGCAAAGAGGTGACCAAGGTCTCTTCTTACGCCATCGATTTGTTGAAAAAGTACGATTTTCCGGGCAACGTTCGCGAGCTGGAAAACCTGATCGAAAGGTCGGTGGCCCTTTCCAGTACCAACATCCTCTTGCCCGACAGCCTGGCCATGTCGATCCACAAACGGCGTTGGATCGAGGGGGTCAAGAATCAGCGCTTCGATCTTGACGAGGTCGCCCATGGAGTCGCCCTTGACAATATCCTGGCCGATATCGAACGGGCCTACCTGGAAAAGGCGCTGGAATGTACCAACGGTAACAAGAACAAGGCTGCCGAGCTTTTGGGCATCAGTTTCCGTTCCTTCCGCTACCGCCTCGAAAAGCTGGGAGTGGAATAAGCCCGCCACTGCCGGTGAATATTTCCCATCCGGGTGCAAAAATTCTTTTAACCCGGATTATGCACTTCAAATGCCTGGCAAGTAATTACATTCAATTATTGCATAAGTTTGGATGTATTTGTTCCTGTCCGTGCCTTCACCGGCAAGGTGAAGTTCCATCGGTGAAAAATCTCAGGTATTTGAAGCCGCAAGGGGCTGGCGATTTTACCGAATCTGCTTTGTTGTCGGGCAGTTGAAGTACTAGAGCAGGTCTGCCTGCCCTCCGCC
>JALVRI010000382.1 GCA_027031325.1 Desulfobacteraceae bacterium | reverse complement strand
AAAATTTCTGGCTGTCTCCGAACCATTGGTTGGCAAACAGGAGCTGCTCTTTGGAAGGATAGCGGTTCCGGCCATGCCTGCCGCCGCTGCATGGAAGAAATTTGGTCCGGGCGGGCAAGTCTTTGTCCCCGGCCGAAGAGCAAAAGGCCTCCTGCTTCGGGACATGGAGACAAAGATGAAATCCGACAGCAGGAGGCCTAAATCCAACCCGCCGGGGGCGGGGAAAATCCTTGGCGGCCTATTTGGCCCTTTCCCAGTCTTCAATGGGAAGTTCGGCCTCCACGTCTTCCCAACCGGTTATCATGGCCTTGATATGTGCCGTCAGGCTGTGGCCGGTAGTGGTCATGTATACGTGGATGACCAGAAATATCAGGATAGCGAAAGCTCCGGCGGTGTGAACAACAGCAACGGCCTTGAGCGACAGGAAATCCAAACCCCAGTCGGCCCAGTGGTTGTAACTCCAGTAGAGAAATCCGGAAATCATTTGGAGGGGCAAGAGGAAGGCCGCCAGGGAAAGGTAAGTCAATCTCTGCAAGGGGTTGTGTTTTGCGTCCTTGCGCTTGGGAACCGGGTGAGGCTGACCCTTGAAAATTCCATATGAATAGTAAAAGATTACTTCCAGCATCTTCCTGGTTGTCGGTGAGTACTGGCGCCATTCACCGGTGGTAAATATCCAGAAAACGAAAAAGGCAAAAAGGATCAGCCAACTGAGCCCGACGAAGTTATGGATCGATACCGCCTTGTGGAAACCCAGCCAGCTCAATGAATCGTGTATCTCGAAACCTGATGCCAGCAAGGAAACGATCAGTACCATCTGCAGCCAGTGCCAGAAGCGTTCGTAGCGAGTGTAGAGATAGATTGATTTCATCCGGTTGTTCATTTTCAATCCTCCTTCGCGCCGGATGTGAAGATTCTTCCCAAACCGTGCAGGACCACGCCCAGCAGGGCCCCCAAGACGCCCACCGAGCCCATGGTATCGACAAGGGAATTGTTGTCCCGTCCGGGCATGTACAAGCCGGTCAGCTTTGCAAGGCGGCTGTCGTTGCGGTTGTGGCACTGGCGACAATCGAGAGCCTTTTCCTTGGGAGCCACCATGTGGGTTATGGGAAAAACATAAGTGGTATCGACAAAATCGTATTGGCCCGAATACTCAACGCCCATGAAGTCCATCCCCTTTTGAAGAGCAGCATCCCAGTCAAGATTTGCCCAGTATCCTTCCGGACCCGAAAGCAGGGGCGCCAGCAGGTGTTTGTTTATCTTGTCATATGGTTGACGGCCGTGGTGAATCTTGAAGGGGAATATACGCGACTGGGGATCGTCGGCACCGCCCATGGGGCGGCTGACCGCAACAGTTGAAGAAGGATCGATAACGTCCTTGATGGTCAGGGATGTAATCGAACCATTGAACCAGAAGTACTCCGGGCGGACGTTCTTGCCCCACTTCATGTCTCCTTTTATGGTCATGTAGGTCGGTTTGCCAAAAGGTCCTTTCTCCACTATTTTTTTGCCGTCTTTCAACCTGCCGGCGGTAGACCAATCCCAGTAGAGTTTGGTCGGCAATTCCCTGGCAAAAAATGGTATATGGCAGCTCTGGCAGGCAACCTTGTCAGTGTGATCGTTGGCCTTGTGGCCCGGCTTGTGGGGTGTTGCACTGTGGCAGGACACGCAGGTTATCTTGGCCGTCAGGTCATCTTCGATCAGGCTCTTGCGGTTTTCAACCGCCGGCTGAGTATAAATCCGGCCGGCAATGTTGTGCAAGACCGTGGTATGGCAACGGGTGCACTTGAAGCCCTGGCCATCGATACCCATGTGAACGTCAAGTTCCTTGCTGGGCTTGGCCAGTGAAGAATCCAGGTCTCCGTGCTTGACACCGTCTCCACCGCCGCCGTAAAAATGACAGGCACCGCAATTGCTGCGCGCAGGCAGGCCGATGGCCTGTACCGCTTGCCGAATTTCAGCCTGTACCTCGCCGGCCAGAATCCTTTCGTCCGGATCGTCAGAATTCATGAAGGCCTGATAATCTTCGAATGCCTCCTTGAAATCTATCTTCTTACGACCATGACACTTGAGGCAGTTAACCGCAGTGTTTTTACCATGCCAGCCCGTGTGGCACTTGGTGCATTTTGCATCGTTCATCCTGTTGGTCGAAATACAAAAGTTGTTGACCGAGTCCCCGGCCTTGCCCAACTGCCTCCGGGCGGTGCCGTCTTCCACCAACCACGTCCAGTGAATGGTCTTGTGGAACTGCATGGCTGCTTCGGAATGACAAGTAAGGCAAGCAGAGGTCACCTGATCTCCGTTTGTAAAGTTCTGATTCAAGACGGCGAATTTGGAATGGTCGGCCGTGATCCAGAGCTTGCCCTTGTCTTTGGTAGCCTGTCTGGCAAGGGTTCGGCCGGGAGCTGTTTCCATCGCCCCCTGAACACCTGGGGCCGGAAACCAGACAGCCAGCAATAAAACCAAGGGTAAAATTCTTTTACGCATCTTTGCGGCTACGCCTCCTGTCCTGTTTGCTTCCATTTCGATTTGCAAGACCGGAAAATGACACCTGCCTGCATGGATCATTTACATTTGGCCGGCGAGGGAGAATCGGCCGCATGGGCATAGAGGTATGCAAAGATGTCCCGAAGTTCTTTTTCGCTCAGCTTGCTCCATTGTTCAGGGCATCCGAATTGATCGAAATCCTTCTTGTCGAAAACCCGTTTCCACTGGGCCTGGGTCTTGGCATCCGGGCTCAGTATCGGCCGCGGGGAATCGACTTTTCCGGCTGCATGGCACTCTTTATACACCTTACGATAGATATATTTGCCCTTGCGCTGGTTGCCCTTGCTTCCAGCCAGGGCAGTACCGCTCAAAACACAGATGGCTGCGAATGCCATGGTCCAAATCAATACTTTTTTCTTCATGCTTTTTTCCTCCCGGAATATTTTTAAAACCGCAGGGTCGCCGACAGATACGCCAGCCATACCTTGTCCACCACGGCGTTAAGTGCATCCAGCGAATTGACTTGCGAAATCTTCACCGGCTCGCCAAGCGGATTGCCGCTTCCGGTGTAATCATAATCGTAGTACTGGCCACCAAGGGTGAGGAAAAATTTCTGCCCGAAAATCGGCTGATGATAGTAGGCTTCGTAAACCTGGCCTCTGGCCGCCAATTTGCTCGCCACCAGGGAATCCTCGGCCCCGGTGAAGTTGAACCAGTACTGGGAACCCCAGTTATATTCCAGGCCGAAACGGCCGTCCAAAGGCATCGGGAAAACAACCCCGGCATAGATGCTGTAACCGTCCCGGTCTTTCAGCTCGCCGTTGGAACTGAGCAAACCCTGGCCCATCATTTCGTAGAAGGGATTGCGCGAAACCCGGGACGGGTCGGTATGCGACCATGAAGCTGCCAGGAAAAGATCTATGTCGGCCAATTTTTCCTCCAGGTTGGTCCTGATCAACAAGGAGGCCGCGTCCCAGTCTCCGATATTGGTGTAAGGCTCCACCCGGGAAACGAAGCCGGCGTTGTTCATCTCGAAGTAGTACTCCTGGACTCCGTCACCGTCACTGTCCTGTTTGTAGACGTAATATGGCATCACCGTCAGCCCGGTAAAACCGTCGGTAATATCCCAGGCGTGGGCATAGCTCAAAACCGCGCTTGTCTGATCATCATCATAGAGGCTGGCGATAAAACCAAACATGTGGACATCGTCAACCGTCGACTGGGTATTGCTCAACGAGTAGCTGTTGCCCCATTGACCGTCGAAACCGACCCCGTAGCACAGTTTGAAAGAGGCACCCGGAATTCCTGTCATATCTTCCAGGCCGAAAGTGAGCGAGGCTCCGTCGAACTGCCAATTGATAATCGATGCCAGGGGAGAGCCTCCCTCCAGGCTGTAATTGTGATATTCCAGGGGTGGGCCATCGGTTGAGGGTCTGCGGCCAATGGAAAAATTAACCGGTACCTGCCCCATCTCGCCCTTGTAGTTGAAGTAAGCCCTTTCAAGGTGGATGGTGTCACCGTGGGGAAGACTGCTGGTATTGCCGTCAAAAGTAACATCCCCCAAAGATCCATGGTTGACCTTGACACCCGTGCTGTCACCGTAAACTTTATAGGCTGCCAGCCGGCCGCTGAAACTCAGCTTGGGATTTACCTTGGCTTTCATCTCCAAGCGTAAGCGGTTGGTGTAAGCTATGTCGTTGTCTGCATCGTACTTGTCAACCGGAGGTACTGTTCCGGCGCTGACCATGTTCGCCATGGCCTGCTGAATCTGCTGCAATGTGGCCCCATTGAACCCTCCCGCGGAAACCGGGGTAAAAAAGGCATTCAGCATGCTGTTGGGAGCCTGTCGCAAATCAGAGTAATGTATGGATTCAGCACGGGTCCTGAGTTCTACGCCGAAGGAAATCTTGTCGGTTGCGGTATGAAGTTCGCTGCTATCCATGCGGGACTCAAGTTCTTCCACCCGTTCTGTCTTCTCCTTGTCCCGGGCCGACATTTCATCAAGTTGCCTGCGAACTTGCTCCATCTGCTTCTGCAGCAGATCCAATTGCCGACGCAGTTCTTCCTTCTGTTGATCAGCGATTGCCAAGCCGGGGCAAAGCATCACCAGAGCCAAAATCAGCGCCAGCACGGCTTTTCGCGGCCGCCTGGTTCCGTGTTGTTCAACGCCCCTTACCATTCAACCACCTCCTTGATTTGCAGTCCAAGCCTGTAAGCCAGCATAAGGCTTTCTCCATTGCCCAAAAGAGATTGCGCCTCTTTTTCCCTTCCCGTGATAAAACCGCTCGCTTCAGGCGGCTTACCGGCAAATATCGTGCCGAATCATTGGCATCCCCATACCACTCTGTTTTTAAAAGAAATACAAAAGTAAAGAAAAACACTTGCCTTTCCTGCAAACCTTGATATGTTAACAAGTATTAACCTTGGTGTTTACATAAAGTTAGCAATTGTGGGTGAAGATGGATCTGTCCAAGTACTGGAAAACTATTTTCGAAACCCTCCAGGACGGCATCCTGGTGGTGGATGATCGGGGCGTTATCGTGGCCGTGAACCCGGCTGCCGAAGTGTTGACCGGCTACAAGGCCGCTGAACTGCTTGGAAAGTCCTGCAGGGAGCTTGACTGCACCGGCTGCCGCATAATCGGCAAGGGACGGGCTGAAAAATGGTGTGGCTTGTTTCAAAAAGGAAAAATCAGTACCAAGAAGTGCACCATCACCAACAAGAGTAACCGGACGGTAAATATAATCAAGAATGCCAGCGTGCTCAAAAACGAGGATGGACGGGTCATCGGTGCGGTGGAGTCCCTGCGCGACATGTCGGAACTGGTGCGCCAGCAGGAAGAAATTCTTAGCCTGAAAAAATCCCTCCATCTCGAGGAAGGCTACAAGGGATTGGTCGGCAGTTCACCGCTCATGCGCACATTGTTCGAGCTGATCGAAAATGTTTCCCGGACTGAAGCCCCGGTGCTGATAACCGGGGAAAGCGGCACCGGCAAAGAGCTCGTGGCCCGCGCCATCCACGAAGCCAGCTCCAGGTGCCATGAGCCCTTCGTCAAGGTCAACTGCGCTGCCTTGAATGAAAATCTGCTCGAAAGCGAACTGTTTGGCCACACGAAAGGCGCCTACACGGGAGCCGACCGCACCAGAATCGGCCGTTTCGAGCTTGCCCACAAGGGCACAATGTTTCTGGACGAAATCGGAGACATCCCTCCCAAGACCCAGGTCAAGCTATTGCGGGTTTTGGAGGACAGGCAATTCGAAAGGGTGGGTGACAACCGGCCGATCAAGGTCGATGTTCGTATCGTCTCCGCCACCAACCGCGACCTTGAAGAAATGATTCTCGAGGGTACGTTCCGGGAGGACTTGTATTTCCGGATAAACGTCTTCCCGATTGTGTGTCCTCCTCTGCGCCACAGGCCGGAAGACATCCCGGTCATCGTACAGCGATTTATAGAGGAAAACAGGCAAAAGACCGGCAAAGAAATCCTGGGAATGACCCCGGAAGCCATGAACAGGATGAGCACCTACAACTGGCCCGGCAACGTACGCGAACTTCGTAATGCAATCGAGTACGCATTCGTGCTCTGTCCCGGGCCGCAGATCGCCGTGCGCCATCTGCCGCCACGGATAAGAGACACCGCCCGCGGATCGGCGCTTCCGGTCCTTAGCACCAAAGACGTCCATCTCAAGCAACAATTGCTGGAAGCCCTCCGTGAGACAGGGGGCAACCAGACCCGGGCGGCCGCATTGCTCGGCGTCAGCCGGGTTACGATCTGGAAACGAATGCGCAAATTCGGAATTCAGCCGAAGCGGTACTGACCGCCGCAGCTAAGACCCGGCAGAAACCAATTGTAGGCATTTGAGGCGCATAATCCGGGTTCAATCCTTGCCGATGCATTGATCATCGTCACAGCTATGTTTTCCGGCCCGCATGGAAGAGCTGGCTTCCTGCTTTTCGCCGGAGGGCTGTTGATCTTTCCTGGAGTCTTCGTCAGGATTATCGGCAACCTGACCTATACATTCCGTATCACTGCACAACTGTTGCCCGGCCACACTCATTGAAGAATCGGTTTTACTGCTTTGCGATTTTTTTTCTACCATGATCACTGCTCCGCCTGGAGTTTTAGCTTTTTAACGTAACCTGCCGCCTCTATGCCGGCCACACAACCTTCCCCCACGGCCTTGGCCATCTGCCATGGGGGGCCGCAAATGTCTCCTGCGGCCCAAACACCTTCCAGGTTGGTGGCCTGCTTCTTGTCAGTCTTTATGTATTGCATGCTATCGTCCAGGGCGACACCAAGGGCTGCGGCGATCTCCATCAGTCCCTTGGCCCCCGATTCGATGAAAACGCCCGACACGGCAAGTTCGGTTCCGTCGTCCAGTTCCAGCCCGCTCACCTCCTCCTTGCCCAGGATCGCCTTGGCTTTCCTGCCTTCCAGCAGAGCCACCCCGCTCTTTTCAAGCCGGTTCGCCAGGTAATCGGCCACTTCCAGCTTGTCACAGATCAAGTAGACCTTGGAAGCGATGGTTTCCATGGTCAAGGCGCCGTCAACGGCCGCGCTCCCATTGCCGATGACCGCCACGGCCTGGTCCCTGTAAAAATTACCATCACAGTCGACGCAGTAACTTACCCCTTTCCCAAGCAGTTCTTTTTCGCCTTTTATCCCCAAGCGCCGGCGCTGGGCCCCGGTGGCAATAATTAGGGCCGGTGTCTCTATCGACTTGCCGCTTTCGGTCGTTATCCGGTATAATGATTTTTCGACGGACACCTGCATCACATCGTCTTCGAGGAACACGGCTCCAAAATTTTCGGCTTGCTTGCGACCCGTATCCAGGATCTGATCGCCGGACAAATCGAAAATACAACAAAAGTTTTCGATATGGGCATGAAAAAGGCTGCTTTTGGACCGTTTGCCGAGCACCAGGACAGAAACCTTTTTGCGCGCGGCGTGGATGGCAGCCTGGAGCCCGGCAGGACCGGTACCCAGGATCACTATATCGTAGAATAGTTTTTCGGCCATGGTTATTATCTCCCTTTTTGACACCGCTGAACCGATTATAGGCTCAAATCCGGGTTCCGTTGCTGCCCAAACATTTGCGGCATTTAACTAAGCGGGCAAAGTTTTAATTCTTTATCAATTATTGTTATTCCAGCACCAAAAATCAATCCATACCGGCCGGATTTTCTGATTATTGACCCAACGGGGGATTAAATCTTTCAGTTTGTAACTGACCGCGCCCGGAAGGCTCAATAAGGAAAAGGATCCGGATTCCGGCAATCAAACAGAAAGGAGAAGCGACAATGGCTGAAGAAAAAGAAAAGGCCGCCTTCATTTGCGTCAAGGACACCCTTGATGGTGCCTATCCTTCCCTGGTCCTGGCGATCAATGCCGCCCGTATCGGAATGGAAAGCAAGATCTTCTATTCCTTCATGGGCATGAACCTGGTTCTTGACGGTGGAGTAGACCGGGCCAAATTTTTCCCACCGGGTGTGATGGGAGCCATTCCCGGGATGACAACCATTGCCACCACCATGATGAAACAAAAAATCGCCAAGGCCAACATCCCCTCCCTGGCCGACCTGCAGGAAATGGCCCAGATCGAGGGTGTCGAGCTGATCGCCTGCAAAATGACCGTCGACATGATGGAAATCGATGAGTCAAAGCTGATCGAGGGAGTCAGGGTCTGGACCGCCGAAGAATTCATCAAGTATGCCAAGGACTGCAAGATCTGTCTCTTTACATAGATCACCAAATTTTGGGTTGAAACCCGGGGGATTTTGAGCGGGCGCGCGTGCAAAACACCCCTGCCACCCCGAAACAAGGGGGGCAGGGGTGTATCTTTTCAAGGCCGCAACAAAGCTTTCAGGACAATGGCAACCTAGCTTTCAATTTAGTAAGGAGCCGAGCTGACCACTGTGCTGACTTCCTCGATCTTGCCTGTCTTCAGCCGCTGTTTATAGATATTCTCCATATCCTGGTAAACCTGGAAAACCTGGAAGAAGCCGTGCCAGTGGGCATAGTCCGGGGCATTCATGGCGGCACCCTGACGGGCCCTTCGCCCGGTGTGATGCCAGAGGTAATATTCCAGTTCCTGGAATCCGTCATTCCACGGATCCTTGCCCAGCAGACCCTTGGCAGCCAGCTCCTTTTTCATCTTGGTGGCACCTTCCCAGTACTTGTTGTAAAGCTGAACCGCCAATTCCAGTGTCTTTTCCTGGGTCTTGACATGGGTGGCGCTATGGCAATTGGCACAGACCTTGCGCATGATAGGTCCGCCCTTTTCGCCGTTTCCGCGCTCACCGCTGCGCACAACGCTCTTTTTATGCATAAGGTCCCACTTGAGGCGTTCCTGGACGTTGTGGGTGGTGTGCAGGTCACCGATTCCGCTCATATGGCAAGTGGCGCAGGTGGGGGCCAGGTAATCTCCAGGCTCCCAGGCACCCGGTGGACTGTCGTATTTCCACTCTTCACCTTTTACCGCGTAAAGCTGCCCGTGCTTGCTCTCCTGATAGATCTCGATGTTGGGATGATCCGGACCCAGATGGCAGGCACCACAGGCCTCCGGTTTACGGGCGTCGGCTATCGAAAAGGTGTGCCGCTCGTGGCAGACCGTGCAGGTTCCGACAGAACCATCGGGATAGCGTGTTCCCACCCCGCCGGGCCAGGTGTTGTTGACGGGCTTGTTGTCAGGCCCCAACTCCACGGTGGTGCCGTGACACATCTGGCAGCCGGATGCCCGGGATCCCAGCATGTAAGGTTTGATACCCTTGGGTGTGCCGGTATTCCAGGTCAAGTTAAGACCTTCCCACTTGGCAAAGCCTTCGTAGTGGAACTGGAGTTTGACCAGCTTGCCACCGGCCTTGGACGGATCCATGACCGCCTTGGAAGCAAGCTTGGCATGCCCGCTTTTGAGAAACTGGTCCACTTCGGTTGGATGGCAACGCGAGCAGGTCTTGGATGATACCATGGGAGAAATGAAGGTGTTGGTTCCCTTGAGGCCCTCGCACTGGCTGGCCATGGGAGAACTCTTGTCCACGACGTGGCAATCGTAACATGAAATTCCGGCGTGGCTCATGCGTCCGTCTTTCCAACCGGCCACTATGCCGGGCGACTTTTTGGAATGACACTCGATGCACTGCAGCGCTTCGGGGGTAAAGCCTCTTTTGATCACCAGTTCCTTGACCATGCCTTTCAAAGGCCGGGTCTCCTGTGCCCACCCGCTGGCCACTGCAAGTGTAAGGAGCAGGACCAGGCACAAGATACCCGCTCTAGCTGGCGAAAACTTCATTGCACGCCTCCTTTCTGTGAAGAACTGCATTGCTGAAATTTGATATCATTATGTATTTTCTGTCTTTCCAAAAAATTCGTCTGCCTCCCGGATCATGTCCTTGTGACCGACGTGAGGATGGCATTCTGTACAGCGCTTCTTGACCTCCCCGCGCAGATAGGCGCGATGGGCCAGAAAACCTCCCCTGGGCATGCCGGGCGGCACCAGCACATGGTGACATTTGCGGCAGGCGCTGTCGAAAGTGAATTTCAAACGGTTTTTCTCGGCGTTTGCCGCCCACTCGAATTTCTTGGGATCTATGTAGAAATTCTGGATCACGTCCCCTGTGCCGGTAATGGCTTTGGTGATCAAAAACTGGAAAAAATCCCCATGGGGCAGATGGCAATCGACACATTGGGCGGCAAAACCCTGGCGATTTTGCCCCCCGTGCACCGCCTTTGTCCAGGCGGTCCTGAACGGGACCATGATATGGCAACTGGCACAGAAAGTATCGGTGTTGGTTGTCTCGATCATAAACCCTGAGGCCAGCACCATCATTATTGTAAGCACTGCTCCGATAATCAGACCGAACCACCATCCCTTGCGACTGCCAGAGTCTTTGGTCGTCTTGTCAGACGCCATTGCCATACCTCCTGATACCATTCCCGGCGGCTTGTCCAATAGTACGAAAATCTTTTCAAGGATTGGCCCGGTCGGGGCATCCCGCCGGTGCCCGAACCTTCTGCCAAGCCCCCGGGATCATGGATCTGCTCTGAAAATAGTAGTTTCTAGGGGCGTGAAATCAAGTGCCTGTCAGCTCAGCCTGAATAACCTGCCACTGCAACCCGGCAAGCTATCTTTTTTTTATTTTATTATCAAAATCGCGCGTAAAAAACGGGTAAAAGCATGTAAAGAAATTGTAAAATTATGATGTTGATCGCCAGGCCTTAATTTGATAGTAAATTTACAGCACTCAAGCCAGTCAAACCCCACCTGCAACGGGAGAAAGTCGCTCGGTGTTTGCGCGCATTCGCTATCGTATTTCCCTGAAATACGGAATCATTACCATAGTAGTGATGGCCGTCGTGTTCGGAATGCTTTTCTTCTGGGTTTCCGGACGGCACACCGAGCTGATAATCCAGCAGGTGGAAAAACAGGCCCTCATTCTCTATCGCCAGATAGTTCTCACCCGGCAGTGGGTCTCTGATCACCGTTTCGTACTGGTGGCCGGCTCCGGCGGGCAAGCACCAGATGGCAAGGATCACCCTGACCCCGCGGCCGATGTTCCCGGTTACGCATACACCCGGATCACTCCGGCCGGATTGACACGCCAGCTCTCACGGCTTGCAACCGGTACCAAGATGTACAGTTTCAATTTAACTAGTGACAGCCGGCCGGACAGCCCCAGCCCGCCTGATGCCTTCGAAAAAAGGGCCCTCGAGCTGTTTCATAATGGACGGCGCAGCCCCCTCAAGAGCATCGAAGTGCAAAACGGGCAGCATGTATTTCGTTATGCCGCCCCGCTGCAGGTTCGCCCAAGCTGCCTTGCCTGCCACCAAGAAAATTTCACCGTCGGTGGCATAGGCGGATGCATAAGTGTCCTGATACCTTTCGAGAAGGCTTACCAGGCCATAGGCCGGGAGCGGATGATCCTCTTTTTCACAATGGCGGCGGTGGCCCTCGGGAGCGTGGTGGTCTTGTTCTTCTTCGCCCGCCGGATGATATTCAATCCCATCCACCGCATCAAGGACCTGACGGCCCAGTTGCGCAGCGAAGCCTTCAACGACCAGGTGGCCCTACAAGGTGACGAACTGAAGGAATTTGCCGGATTATGCCACCTCATGAACCAGAAGATGAAATCCTACCACAAGGAACTTGAAAAGAAAATCGCCGAGGCCACCCGGGACCTTTCGCGGACAAACCGGGAATTGGCAAGGGCGAACCGTGAACTGCGGGCACTGAATAAGGCCAGAATCGAATTTTTCAGCGAAATTTCACACGAACTCAGAACCCCGCTGACTTCCATCAAGGGAGCCGTAGACATATTGGCCCGCAAAGGGTCCTGCCCCGAACCTGCATACATCGATATTATCAAGAAGAATACCGATTATCTGATAAGAACCATCGTCGATTTTCTAGATTATTCCCGTCTCGAAGCCGGCCGGCTGGAACTGGAACGGGAAAATACGGATCTTGCCAAGCTTGCAGCAGAAGTGATTGCCGCCCGCCGGACTGAAGCCTTGAAAAAGAAGCTGCGCATCGATCTGTTGCCGAAAGGCTGCTGCACCGTCTCGATAGACAGGCACCGCATCTATCAGGTGCTTTCCAACCTGCTTGCAAATGCCATAAAGTTTTCTCCCGTCGGGGGAAAAATATCCGTTGTAATCGAAGAAAAAGACAATTATTTGCATGTACACGTAATGGACCAGGGCCCGGGAATCGACCGAAAGTATCATCGAGCCGTCTTCGAAAAGTTCTTCCAGGTACCGGGCAGAACGGCTCCGGACGGGCTGTTCAAGGGATCTTCGGGAATCGGTCTTGCAATCTGCAAAGCGCTGGTAAAGGCCCATGGGGGAAGGATCTGGGTCGAAAGCCAGCCCGGTTCCGGCAGTTGTTTCGTATTCACCATCGCCAAAACAGATTCGAAAAGCAAGCAGGGGAAAAATGCAGCCAACACCTGATACCTCCAGGGAAAAACCGGTCAAAACAATTCTGCTCGTGGATGACGACCCGGATATTCTGGTCATCCTCCAGGACAACCTGAAGCTGGATGGCTACCGCACCTTGTGTGCCGAGAACGGAAGCAAGGCGCTGCGCATGTTCAATCGTCACCGAATCGATCTCATCGTCCTGGACATCATGCTGCCCGATGTCGACGGCCTCCAGGTATGTCGCACGGTCAGGGCCAAATCCAGGGTCCCGATCATCCTCCTGACGGCAAAGGACGCGGTTTCCGACAA
>JALVRI010000381.1 GCA_027031325.1 Desulfobacteraceae bacterium | reverse complement strand
AAATAGCTAACACAAGACAGCCGTGCCATCAACCGCATTTTGGGTGCCCGATCCTTTTGCTTGACTTTTTCTTGCTAATCTTTTAGGTCTCCAAATAATAATTTCAATAGTTACCGAATGTTATACTTATCACCAGGTTGTTCTGACCCACGGTGAGTCATTTCATCTGCAGGGAGTGAACTATGGCCAGGAAAAGGAGCAAGGCGGTCAGTTTTGACGCCATGGTTAAATTTTTCATGCAAGCTTACGACATTCCCACCAAGAAGGATGTCAGATTGATTCTCGACCGGCTCGACCGGCTTGAACGAATGGTGTCGGGACTGGGCAGCAGGCGCCGCCGGGGCGTGAGCACGGGTAAAAAGAGCGGGACCCAAACCGCTTCGGATGTCGTCCTGGAAGTCATCAGGAGTTCAAACCAGGCACTGGGCTTGTCCCAGATCCAGGCCCGCACCGGCTTCGGTGAGAAGAAATTGCGCAACATAATTTTCCGTCTTCACAAACAGGGCAAGATCAGGCGTGTCAGCCGCGGTATCTACACTGCTTCCCGCCGAGCCTGATGGAGGCTGCCGTCATGGCCTGATCCTTTTCCGGGCATCGGCCTTGAACCGCTAACAAGAAAGGAATACTTGTATGGCCAACCAACACCGAGGAGACGGCAAGGAGCAGATGGAACCGGGAAAGGTCGTTGCGGGTTGCCTGGTAAACGAGGCGATCGAGTTGCCCCAGATCCAGGCCCGGGCTTTCTTGTTGGAGCATTTGGATACAGGCGCGCGCCACCTGCACGTTGCCGCCCGGGACAAGGAGAATGCCTTCGGAGTCACCTTCAAAACCGTACCGTCCGATTCTTCCGGAGTGGCCCATATCCTGGAGCATACCGTCTTGTGTGGCTCGAAGCGGTATCCGGTCCGCGACCCCTTTTTTTCCATGCTCAAAAGGAGTCTGAGCACTTTCATGAACGCTTTTACGGCTTCGGACTGGACCATGTATCCATTTTGCACCCAGAACCAAAAAGATTACTATAACCTGATGGACGTTTACCTGGATGCGGCCTTTTTCCCGCGTTTGGATGAGCTTAGCTTCAAGCAGGAAGGACACCGCCTGGAGATCGTGCGCCGCAACGGCCGGCAGGATGATTTCGAGCTCCAATTCAAGGGCGTGGTTTACAATGAAATGAAAGGCGCCATGTCTTCACCCGACCAGGTAATGGCCCGCAGCCTGCTCAACGCCCTCTACCCGGATACAACTTACCACTATAATTCAGGCGGTGACCCGGCTTGTATTCCCGACCTGTCATATCAGCAGTTGATTCAATTTCACAAACGCTATTACCATCCATCCAATGCCTATTTCTATACTTATGGAAACCTGCCCCTTGCACAACATCTGGAATTTATCCGGGAAAAAGTACTCGACCGTTTCAGCAAGACAGACCCGGCGGCCGAGGTTCCGCCCCAGCCGCGCTGGAGTACCCCGCGCCAGGCGCGTTACACTTATCCCCTGGCGCCCGACCAGGACCCCCAACGTAAAAGCCAGGTTTGCCTGGCGTGGCTGACGGCCGATATCCGTGATACCTTTCAGGTCCTGGTGCTGGCGGTTTTGGAACAGGTATTGCTGGGCAATCCCGGATCTGCCCTGCGCAAGGCGTTGATGGATTCAGGCCTGGGCAGCAGTTTGAGTGACCATTCCGGATTCGATGCCGACAACCGGGACACCATGTTTTCCTGCGGCCTGAAAGACGTGGCCGAGGACGACGCCGACACCATCGAACAGATAATCTTCGATACCCTCGGGAAACTGGTAAGGCGGGGCGTTGCTCCGGACCTGGTCGAATCTGCAATCCACCAGATCGAGTTTGCCCGCAAGGAGATAACCAACACGCCTTATCCTTACGGGCTCAAGCTCCTTTTGCAGGTTGTGGGCAGCTGGCTGCATGGCGGGCGGGTATCCCGCGTGCTCAGGCTTGAGGACGAGTTTTCCCGTCTGCGCCGGGAAGTAGCCCGGGGTGGGTTTATCGAGGAGATGATAAAACGATATTTTTTGCAAAACAACCACCGGGTTCGGATGGTGCTGGCACCTGACCCTGCCAAAGCTGCCGCAGACCAGAAGGCTGAAGCCGAACGCCTGGCCCGGATCAGGAAAAGCCTTACTCCCGAAATGGTGGCCAGGATAGAAGATGACAGTCGCAAGCTGGCCGAATTGCAGGAGAGCGAGGAAGATGTCTCCTGCCTGCCGACGTTGGAATTGGAAGACATTCCACCCGAAGTGGTCAAGATATCCCCGAGCGACGGTGATCAAGAGCGGCCCGGGTGGACTTATATTCAACCAACTTCAGGTATTTTTTACCTTTCGGCCGCCTTCGGCCTTGATGAGGTGGCTCCGGATATGCTGGAGATGGTCCCTTTCCTGGCATATATTTTTACCAAGGTCGGGACCGCAAGCAGTGACTACGTAACTCTTGCACGCCGGCTCGACGCCAGTGTGGGAGGGCTTTCGATGGCGGCTTTTGCCCGGAACGATTACCGGAGTGAGGATCAGTGTCTGCCGCTTGTAATGCTTTCGGCCAAATGCCTTGAACGCAACATCGAATCCATGCTGGAGCTGGTTGCCGAAATCATTGGCCAGATCGTTTTCAGTGACCACCAACGGCTCAATCAATTGTTGCTGGAATACCGGGCCGGTCTTGAAACGATGGTGATCCACAATGGCCATCGCCTGGCCATTTCCCTGGCTTCAAGGAATTTTTCACCGGCTGCCCGGCTGAGCGAGGCCTGGTCCGGCATCCACCAGTTAGAATTTGTCAAGCTTCTTTGCAGGCGAGTTGAAAAAGAGGGCCTGGCTTTCCTGGATTCCGGGCTCAGGACACTGGCTGCCAAAATGTTTCAACCTTCGAATGTCACCATGGTTCTGATCGGTTCGGAGCAGGCCGTTGAAACCGCTTCCGCCTGGCTGGACGGCCAGCCGATGATGGGGGCTTTTGGCAGGGGGGCCCGGAGGTTCGGATCTGCCGGGTTGGATTGGAAAGAGGGCCTGTCGCCGGTCAGGGAAGGCTGGCATACTTCAAGCGCGGTGGCCTTCGTGGCTCAAAGTTTTCCCACGGTTCGGATGGACCACCCCGATGCCCCGGTGCTGGCGGTTTTGGCCAAGCTTTTGCGTTCGCTTTACTTGCACCGTGAAATCAGGGAAAAGGGCGGGGCCTATGGCGGTTTTGCCCTCTATAATCCCGAAACCGGTATTTTCAGCCTGGCTTCCTATCGCGACCCCCAGATTGCAAGGACCCTGGCCGTTTACCAGGAGGCCGGAAACTTTCTGGACTCAGGGGCCATAACCTTCCAGGACGTCAAGGAAGCGATTTTGCAGGTATGCGCAGACATCGACCGCCCGGATCCTCCGGCCATTGAAGCACGCAAGGCTTTTATGCGCGATCTGGTGGGGTTGAGCGATGCCCGGCGGGAGGCTTTCAAGCGCAACTTGCTACATGTTACACCCGATCGGGTATTGGAAGTCGGCAGAAAGTATTTCGGACGGCAGACAGACAGGGCCGTGGCCGTAATTGCCGACCGCAAGCAGCTGGAAGAGGCCAACAAGGAACTTCCACGGCCCCTGAAGCTCAATCCTATCTGATTGCCCCCTGTTGCCGGTATCTTTGTAAAGGCGTGCTGCGGGGATCGAGCAGGTCGCGCAGGCCGTTGCCCGGAAGGTTGAATCCAAGCACCCAAAATCACCCTCTGGCGGGACAAGCCCCTTGGGCACGGCAAAACGGATGTGGTCTTTGATGGATCACTTCGATCATGGCCACCCTGGTCATCCCGGCAATGCCGCATCTTTTCAGGGCCGGCGGCCGTCGCCGGGATTGCCGGCCAGCTGGGACAGGGCCATGAGACCGGCCAGCGGTTCGGCCGCCAGCAGACCACGCATGACAGCCCGGCTGATGCAATCTGCCGCAGCCTGGCCCACTTGGCTGACAGCCGCGGCCCCGGAGACATCAAAAGGTCCCGAAATTTCCGCCAGCGGCTTTGCCCCTGTTGCCAGACAGAAAATAGTGTCACCATCGAACATTGTATGACACGGCCGGATGGCTCTTGCCAGGCCGTCATGGGCCATCCGGGCCACCTTGGTTGCCTGATTCTTGTTCAAGCGGGCATCGGTGGCAACCACACCTATGGTGGTGTTGGCCCCCGGACGGGACCGGGGTGGCGGTGGAAGCCTGAATTTTTTGCCGGCCCAGCTTTCAAGGTCGGGCTCCATGCCGGGCCGCAATTCCCAGAAAAGACCTGTGCCCGGATCCACGGCAGAGCCATGGGAGTTTACAACTACAAGGGCGGCTACCAGCATCCCGCCGGCAATGACCTGGCTGGCAGTTCC
>JALVRI010000380.1 GCA_027031325.1 Desulfobacteraceae bacterium | reverse complement strand
CCTTGCCGGCGATTATGGAGCGCGAGCGGTGCAGGTCCTCGGTGACCATGATCGTGGCCCGGGCCGGGTTGGAACCGGCGTTGCCGGCCGCCGAGGCGACGGCGGTGTTGGTCGCCTTGCCGGGCAAGGCCCCGGCGGCGAGCATGACCACGTAGCTGAAAGCGGCTGATTCATCCGGGGCCAGGTCCCCCACCGCTATGGTCAGGGTACGGCCGTCTGAACTTATGGCCGGGTCGCTGACAGGTTGCCCGTTGCGGCGCAAAGATCCCTTGCGGTAGGCAAAGCCCCTGGGCAGGTGGTCCTCTATGATCGTGGAGTAGGCGGTTTGATCGGAAGGATTTTCCACCTCCAGGCTGTAGCGGACAAAGTCACCCACCGCAGCCGTGTCGACGTTGGCCGATTTCTTGAGCCAGAGCCGGTCTGCGGCCGGGTCGACCGGGATGTCGATCCTGACCGAGGGTCCGGGGTTGATTACGAAGGGCTCCTGGCGCGAACCTGGTTCGGCAATGAAAAAGGGGCCGCCGGGAAGGGCCTCCAGCTCGGCGGTGGGGACTTGAGACGGTGCCCGGTAGCCGACCGGTGGACGGATGTCCAGGCGGTAGGTTCCGGGGGAGACGAAGGGGAAGCGGAAGCGTCCCGGGCCGAAGTTGTAAACCCTGCCGGAGGAGTCTACGGCCGTTTGGCCGGAAATCACCGTGGACGGAAAAGTGCTGACCCCGTCATCTCCCAGCACCAGGGCCGGACGGCCGGTGGCCGTATCGATCAGGGTGACGGCGGCGCCGCTTACCGGATTGCCGGTGGCCGAGTCGAAGACCAGGCCCAAAGGATCAACCAGGGCGCTGTCTGACGAACTGTCTCCGGGCATGAAAGAGTCGATGTAAACAGCTTCGATGCGGCAGTTTTCGACAACTTCAAGCAGACCATCATGGGCGGCGGGCGGCACCTGACCGTTTGACTGGATATAGCCCATGAAAAAGCCGGTGTCGGGGCCTGTTTCCTGCATCAGGATCATTTCCTGGTCGCCGGTGGCCGGAACCGTCACCAGGGCCCAGACACTTTCCACCTGTCCGGGATCCATGTTGTGATCTGCATCCTGGATACCGATGAAAATAGGCTCTCCCTGGTGAAACTGATCGCCGGGGACCAGGGGCACCGGTTGGGAAAGGTCTATGGGTTGGTTACTTCCGGCCGGATAAATGCTGCCCAGGGGTTGGAACGAGTTGCCGCCGTCAGGACTGTAGGAGGCCGGGGCCACGTTGGTCGGGGTGGCCCCGGGTGTGACGGGCGCGTACTTGTAGATTTCAACCTGGGAGGCGGTCGGAACGATGCGCAGCACAGTCGTGGAGGCCGAGACGGCGGTGGACCCGTCGAGGACAAGGCGGGCCTGGTTGACCACCGCAATGGAAGCCGCGTAGGCCCCAACCGTTGTCAGAAAGGCCTGGAGGAAAAGCGCCAGGATCAGCAGGCACACCCGGGCCGCAGGGGGCCGCCGGCAGGCGGTGGCAATACCGCCTGCCGTTTTGAAGCGGCCCCGGGGGCGCGGGCTATGGGCTAAGGTGCGGTCCATGGCGCCTTGCTTTTTCTCCTTACGGGTTGATGGTAACCTGGTAGGCTACCGTAACCGATCCACCGGCCGGGATGCTGCCTCCGGATGAGCTGTTGGAGCCTGCCCCCACGTGAACCGTAAGGGTCCCGGAAGCATAGGTGGCCTGATCGGAGTCGGCCTCCTGGGTCAACTGGTGCTCGGTGCCGGTTTCGTCGATGTAGATGACATCCCCGGTTCCGGCATAGACGTCGGGATTGAAAGTGACGTAAGCTGTCGGCAGCACGTCGCTGATGGTACTGTTGCCGACGGCGGCCGACGAGGTGTTGCTGGCCACCAGGACGTACTGGAGCACATCGCCCGGTCTTCCGGTCACACCCCCGCTGTAGTAGTCGTAGGTGGTGCCGTTGAGGGTTATGCTGGCAGCTCCGGTTCCGCCCGTATTGCCGGCGGCCCAGCTCAGGTTGCGCACGTATTTGACCAGGGTGGCGCTGCCGCTGGTGAAGGTGGCCACCACCTGGTCGGTATCTGAGCCGGCCGAGTTTGAAACGCTGGTATCCACGGTGACGGTGATATCCGTGCCGCTGGCAACTATGGTCCCCGAGTCAACCACCATGTTGAACTGTTGCTGTTCATAGACCGCCACACCGGCTGCCGGGGCTGCCGGTAAGGGAGAATCAAGGGTGATGGTGGCGATCCCGGTGGCCGGGTCACTGATGGCGGTGACCGTGCGCACCTGGCCGGCCACCAGGACGGTGTTGCCCACCTCGATGCCGTTTACCGAGCTGTCGGCATTGCCGTCTGCCGGCACCTGGAGCAGGTTGACGGTCGAGCCGGACGTGGTAATGGTGGCCCCCAGGGTGACTGTTGCCGGGGCGCTGGCACCGGGGCCGGTGGTGTTGGTCGATCCGGTGACCGCCGTTGAGATGGTATAGGTATCGGGGCCGTTGCCACCGGCTGTCACCGTGTAAACGAAGGTAAGGTTGGTTCCCGGTCCGGCATAGGGCGTGGAAGCGTCGGGCGGATGGTCGAGGGTCGGGGGTCCGGGAACAAGGGCCACGGTGACCGTGACACCGGCGGTGGCCGTCTGGGTACCGCTTCCGTCATCGTAGGTCAGGGTAGCCTGGTTGACGATCCGGGTGTTGGCTGCCACCGCGGCCAGGGCCTGGTAAGATGGCCAGACAATGAGCAGGATGGCCGCCAGGATGACGATCTTGTTCAATCGATCAATGGATTTCATGACATTTCTCCTGCCAGGCTCAGAGTTTGCCTGCCGCCTTTAGACGGCAGGCAAACGGCCTGGGCTCTACAGGACGGCTAGTCTATCTTCACCCGGTACAAGATGGTGAAGGTGTCGTCGGACGAGTTGGTTACCGTTCCACCGGTATCGGTGGTGTCTGAGTTGCCGTTTCCGATGTAGAAGGTGATGGCGCTTGCAGCCGCCGTTCCGGCAGCGTGACCCGAGGCGATCGCCGTGTTTTCGTTGTCGCTGTCCTGGTAGGTCAGATCGACCGTAACGGCGGGGGAGGCACTGTTGCTGACCCTGGCAAAAAGGTCGCTGCCGGCAGCGGCGCCACTTCTCTCGCTTCCCCCGTAGCTGTCTGTGAAGACGACCAGGGTGGTATAGCTGGGCACCGCATCGGATACGACCACCTGGGTGGCATTGCTGCCGCTGTTTTGGACGGTGACCCGGTACTCGAGAACATCTCCGGGATTGCCGCTGGCGCTGGCTGCAAAGGAGCCCGATTGGGTCACGTTGCGCACTTCCTTGCGGATGGTAAGGTCGGCGGCGGTGAAAGTCGTTGTCACGTCTTGCTGCTGTGAAACGTTGGAGCCGGGGGTACCGTCGGGATTGACGACCAGATCGAAATCCACCGTGCCGTCTGTTCCTGCTGTGGTTGTCTCGGCATAGACGTTTACCCGTACCAGGACTTGTTCACCGACGATGGAACCAACCAGGGTGGCTGTGAAGTTAGGAGTGGCGTTGGCCCCGTTGGTATTGGCAGCCAGGGTCAGGCTGGCACGGGTTTCCGGGGTGAGTGTCCCGGTGTCGGTGTGGGTGTTTCCATCGGCATGGCTGTGGTCGGCGCCGCTTCCGGCTGTTACGGCTGAAACGAGATAGTCAACCCCGTTTACGACCACGATATCCCCCACAGCTATATTGTTCAGGGTTCCGCCGGGAAACTCCAGTGTGGTTGAATTCGGGACGTTTATAACCACCGAGGCGCCCAGGGTCACCGTGGCGGGGTTTGAGGCGATGACGGTCGATCCATCCGAGCCCACCAAGTCGTAGGTGACGTTTTGGTTGGCCACGTTGGCAACGGCATCCATGCTGACCGCCAGGTCGTAGGTG
Source organism: Desulfobacteraceae bacterium (assembly GCA_027031325.1). GTDB lineage: Bacteria > Desulfobacterota > Desulfobacteria > Desulfobacterales > Desulfosarcinaceae > JALVQM01. The sequence goes on along the minus strand of JALVRI010000380.1, from coordinate 479 downwards.
TCATATCCGTTGGCATTGGCGGTAAGGGCGTAGAGGTACTGGGCGGTGGCCCCCGATGCCACTGTTTGTTCGGCGGGTACTGCCGCCGATGTGCCCGGATTTGTGGTTGTGGGGCGGCCGGAAATTGTAAGTGCGGCCTCCTGCAGGGTGACGGTGATCTTGGCGGCCGCATCGGCGGTAAAGCTTTGGTTGCCAGAGGCGTCACGGTAGGTTACCTGGACCACGTTCAGGATGACGGCATCGGCGCCTGTGGCGGCCATTGCCCGGGGAGTCCAGACTATCATCAGGGTAAGGATTGCCGCCAGCAGGATGAATGCCGGCAGGCAATACTCGATAGGTGTCTTGCGGATACAGGTCTTCACTTTCATTTTTATCCTCCTTTAGCCTGAAGAAAAAATTGCTTTACTGCTTATCTTGCCGGCGGCCGGTGGACGCGGGGGAGTCCTGCCGGACGCTTTCTTACCTGGCTGAGGGCCCGT
>JALVRI010000379.1 GCA_027031325.1 Desulfobacteraceae bacterium | reverse complement strand
ACAGAACTTCGAGGGGAATGTCCAGGCGGGGCAGATCGAGGTGGGAATCGAGGGTGGTGCGGCCGATGCCGGGAAAATGCTTGGCCACTGCCATGATGCCTTCTGCCTGCATCCGCTCGATGACCACAGCCCCCATGCGGGCGACTTTTTGCGGGTTTCCCCTGAAAACCCTTTGGCGCATCACGCCCTCCAGCCCGTCGGGGACGACATCCAGGACCGGCGCCATGTTCATGTTGATTCCGACCGACCCGAGCTCTGTGGCCGTAACCAGGGCGAAGTCGGCGGCATCTTTCTCGCCGGTCATGGCCGGGTTGCCTTCAAACTGGGTGAAAGGCGGCCTGAGCCGGCGCACAACCCCACCTTCCTGGTCTATGGCGATCAGCATGGGAGGCAGACCCAGGCGACCTGCATATTCCTGTATACTGTGGCAAAGTTCGGCAATCTGGGCTGGTGACTCCAGGTTGGGGGAAAATAGGATCACTCCGCCCACCTCCAGGTCGGCGATAATATTCTTCAGTTCCCGGTTGAGGCTTTGGCCCTCAAAGCCGATGACCATGCGCTGGCCTAACTTGAGAGGGTTGGTCTTTGTCTTGGTGGCCATTTCCGTTTTCTCCGGAACTATCCGCTGTTTTTGCGGGCACGATGGCCGAGCTGATACTTGCGGACGGCCCGGTTGTGTTCCCTGATGTTTGTCGAAAAGTAATGGGTGCCGTCTTTTTTGGCTACGAAATAGAGGTAATCGGTACGAGCGGGGTAAAGAGCGGCTTCAAGGGCCGCCCGTCCCGGATTGGCTATCGGCCCTGGTGGCAAACCCTTGATACGGTACGTGTTGTAAGGCGAATAGGTGCGCAGGTCCTTGCGGGTGAGGTTGCCGTCGAAGTTCTTCAGCCCGTAGATTACGGTGGGGTCGCTTTCCAGGCGCATATTTTTCCTGAGACGGTTGTGGAACACAGATGATATGAGGGGCCTTTCCCCGGCGTCACCGGTTTCCTTCTCGATGATGGAAGCCAGGGTGACCACCTGGTGAATACTCAGGCCCAGTTCGGCTGCCCTTTGGCGCCAGGCTGGTTTGAATTGTTGCCAGAAATGTTCAACCATCAGGCTGATCAGACGGCGGGCGGTAATGCCGGAGGGCAGATGGTAGGTGTCGGGAAAGAGGTAACCTTCGAAGGAATCGCCAGCAATACCCATTTGGTGGGCAAAAGCACTATCGTAAGCCACTTTGAGGAAAGTGCCGGCCTCCATGAAACCATCTTTAGCAAGCCTGGAGGCGATTTGTTTCAGGTTGTAGCCTTCCGGAATCGTGAGGCGGTGAAGGTTGATCCTGCCCCGTGTGAAGATTTCCAGCAGTTCGGCCGGGGTAATGCCGGCAGCCAGCTTGTACTCTCCGGCCTTGATCGTCCTGTCGTTGCCTTTGAGCCGGGCCAGAAGCTTGAAACGCCAGGTACTTGTCAGAAGGCCGTTGCCGGCCAGACGGCGGGCAAGGAGATCGAGGCCTTCGCCGGGATGGACTGCAAACAGAATGTCACCCTGCTGGCCGGAAGCAGGTTGCTTCGACCAGTTGTTCAGATCCATGAACAACCAGCCCCCGCTTGCCAGCAGGATAATGGCAAAAGCAGCTATTGTTACCCTTAAGATACGCAAAACGGCACCTTGCCAGAGTTATTTCATGTATGGAAGGCCGCTGCGGACCTGTGGTATTGCCGGTCGGCCCAATGACTTCCAGGATGTTTTCGGGGGCGGGCCTCCTGTCATAACCATGCCGGCTTGCGCAAAAGCCTTCCGGGAAACAATAAATGAAAAATGGCGCTGGTGTCAAAGCGTAAAACAAGGGAGCAGGGGCGATTCGCGTTGAAACTGCAAAATAAGCGATACAGCATACATGTCTCAAAATGTAAAGAAAACCGACTTGTTGCCTTCGAACCGGGCTTTACATTTAACCCAAAGCCGGTTATGAATCAAGTTGAGAGCTCGCATACATTCGCAAACCTGGATTACAATCAGTGTTCTGCCTTTCTGCCCCGGAACCGGCTGACGTTAGCGAAGATATACATACCCCCAGGAGCGCGATTGCCACTATAACGGTCGTTTGGAGTTGGATGGGAAGAACCTAGCCAAGACGGCTGTTTGCAAGGCGGCCTGAAAATTGGTTTTTACGATCGTATTTGCTTGACTTAAGGGATCAAACCTTTTATGAGGCAGCCTTTGCGCTCAGGTGGAGCCGGCTTCGGGAATTTTTCAGCAAGGTCGATTTCGAGCCGGCGTGGCTGTTGAACCAAGCAATGAGGATTTTTCCATGGCCAAACCAAAACTGAAAGAACACCGTATCAATCGCGAGTGGTGCAAAGGGTGCGGTATTTGTATTGCGTTTTGTCCGAAAAAGGTCCTTGAACTGGACGAACAGGACAAGGCCGTGGCCGCCCGTCCGGAAGATTGCATCGCCTGCAAGCTTTGCGAGTTGCGTTGCCCGGACCTGGCCATCGAGGTGATAATCGAAGATGAGCAATAGACTTTGCTCCATTGTTTGCCGCGGGTTTGAGGAAAACCCATGACAGGGTAGCGATATGGAATCTAAAATAAAATTCGTGCAGGGCAATGAGGCGTGTGTGGAAGGTGCATTGTATGCCGGTTTGGAATTTTTTGCCGGTTATCCCATAACACCGTCTACTGAAATAGCCGAACACCTGTCTTCAAGATTGCCGCAAAAAGGAGGCAGGTTTATTCAAATGGAGGATGAAATAGCGTCCCTCTGTGCCATAATAGGGGCTTCGCTTACCGGCCACAAGGTTATGACGGCCACCAGTGGCCCCGGTTTTTCCCTTATGCAGGAAGCCTTGGGCTATGCGGTCATGGCTGAAATTCCGTGCGTTATCGTCAACGTCCAGCGGGGAGGACCGTCTACCGGCATCCCCACCCATGTCAGTCAGGCCGATGTGATGCAGGCCCGCTGGGGAACCCATGGTGATCACGCCATCGTGGCCTTTACGGCCTCCAACCACCAGGATGTCTTCAACATGACCGTGGAAGCATTCAACGTGGCTGAAACCTATCGCACCCCGGTGGTCTTGCTCTTCGACGAAGTGGTGGGCCACATGCGTGAAAAACTGGAAATACCGGAGCCGGGCCGGATCCCACTTGTCGAACGCTTGCATACCGCGGTCAAGGAAGGGGTGGATTATCATCCCTACCTGCCGAGGGAAGACGGCCGCTTGCCCATGTCGGACTTCGGCGGAGTACATCGTTACAATGTTACCGGCCTGTATCATGACATGTGGGGTTTTCCCTCGGACAATCCTTCGGTCGTCCACGGACTCATCCGCCACCTGGTGGACAAGATCGAGAACAACGCCAACCACATTGCCCGCTACAAGAAATTTTACCTCGATGATGCCAAGACGGTCCTTGTCTCCTACGGCTCGGCAGCCCGCTCGGCCTTGCACGTGGTCCAGCACTTGCGGGGAAGAGGCCAGAAAATAGGCCTTCTGGAAATGCAGACCCTCTGGCCGTTTCCTTCCGAGATCATCAAGGATACATGCGACCAGGCCGAATACGTGGTGGTGGTGGAAATGAACATGGGTCAGATCTGCCAGATGGTAAAGCAGGTCGTGGACTGCCCTGAACGTGTTTTTCTGGCCAACAGAATCGACGGAGTTTTCATTACTCCTACCGATATTCGCAACATTCTCAGGTTGATTACGGGGAAAGGGGTCTAAAGGCCGCTCCGACGGGTATCTTTGGCCCCGGGCCTGCTTCAACCGGTAGACAAGGTGGAACCTCATGGCAGTAAAAGATTACATACGCGAGAGATTTTTTCCTCATATCTGGTGTGCCGGCTGCGGCCACGGTATCGTTCTGAACAGCTTGATCCGGGCCGTGGAAAAGCTCGGGATGAGCAAAAACGAGATCGTCATGGTTTCGGGCATCGGTTGTTCCTCCAGGATTTCAGGTTATGTCGATTTCCATACCCTTCACACGATCCACGGCCGGGCACTGGCCTTTGCCACCGGGGTAAAGATGAGCAAGCCGGAATTGAACGTAATCGTTCCCATGGGAGACGGTGACGCCCTGGCGATTGGGGGCAATCACTTCATCCATGCCGCCCGGCGCAACATAGATATTACCGCCATCGTCATGAACAACCGGATCTACGGGATGACCGGAGGGCAGTATTCACCTCTTTCCGGATACGGTACCCTGGCCACAACCGCTCCATACTCCAACATCGACCAGGGTTTCGACGTGGTCCAGCTGGCTATGGCCGCCGGGGCCACTTTCGTCGCCCGTACTACTACTTACCATGTGCAGCAGTTGGCGGATTTGATCCGGCAGGCCATTTTGCACGAGGGCTTTTCGGTCCTGGAAGTTATGACCCAGT
>JALVRI010000378.1 GCA_027031325.1 Desulfobacteraceae bacterium | reverse complement strand
GAATCTCGATTACCAAGGCCAAGGAACTTCTCCAGCAGACCGACAGGATAATCGCCTCTTTTCCGGAAGTCCACCACGTTTTCGGCAAGATCGGCCGGGCCGAGACCGCCACCGACCCGGCCCCCCTTTCGATGATCGAAACCGTGATCATGTTGAAACCCGAGGACCAGTGGCGACCCGGCATGACCATCGAAAAACTGGTCCGCGAAATGGACCGGGCCATCAGGTTTCCAGGCCTGACAAATGCCTGGACCATGCCCATAAAGACCCGGATCGATATGCTCTCAACCGGCATCAAGACCCCGGTCGGTATCAAGCTGATGGGTGAAGACCTGGAAGTGCTGAGCAAGCTGGGGGAAAAGATAGAAGCGGTTCTGCGGGAAGTGGAAGGTACTGCCAGCGTTTATTCCGAGAGGGTAACCGGCGGAAATTTCCTTGATTTTCAGATTCGCAGGCGGGATGCCGCCCGTTACGGCCTGACGGTGGGCGATGTCCAGGACATCATCATGTCGGCCGTGGGGGGGATGAACATCACCCAGACGGTGGAGGGCCTGGAGCGCTACCCGGTCAACCTGCGTTACGGTTCCGAGCTGCGGGACACTCCCGAAAAGCTGCGCCGGATCCTGGTGCCGACACCTTCCGGGGCCCAGGTCCCCATTACCCAGTTGGCCGACATCAGGATCGTCAAGGGGCCACCGGTGATAAAGAGCGAAAACGCGCGTAACAATGCCTGGATCTACGTCGATATCAGCCGAATCGACGTGGGAACCTATGTCAAGCATGCCCAAAAGGTGGTTGCCGAAAAAGTAAAGTTTCCGGCCGGCTACAGTCTTGTATGGAGCGGTCAGTACGAGTACATGGTACGGGCCCAGAAACGGCTTGCTATCGTGGTGCCCCTGACCCTGGTGATCATTTTCCTCCTGCTCTACTTCAACTTCAAGAACGTTTCCGAGAGCCTGATCGTCATGCTCAGCGTACCGTTTTCCCTTACCGGCGGCTTTTGGCTCATGTACCTGCTGGGCTACAACATGAGCGTAGCAGTCGGGGTCGGTTTCATAGCCCTTGCCGGCGTGGCCGCTGAGACCGGCGTGGTGATGCTGATCTACCTCGACCTGGCCTACAAGAAGTTCAGGGACAGGTACGGGGAAGAATTCAACCGAAAGCACCTTAACGAAGCCATCGAGGAAGGGGCGGCCCTGCGGGTGCGGCCCAAGATGATGACCGTGGTGGCCATAATGGCCGGACTGATGCCGATAATGTGGAGCCACGGCACAGGTTCCCAGGTCATGAAGCGGATCGCCGCCCCCATGGTGGGCGGTATGGTCAGCGCGACCATCCTGACCCTGATTGTCGTTCCGGCCATCTACGGCCTGTGGAAGGGCTGGGGGCTGAAGAAATAAGCGGCCGGCTTTCAAGAGGGAAAAGCATGCTTAAGTTGTTGCGAACAAACAGTCTCCAGAAACAGATGATGCTGTTTCTGCTTCTTCCGGTAGCCCTGTTGCTTCTGGCAACCGGGGTGGCCGGTTTCATCTACGTTCGCCGCGTCATGCTGGAACAATGGCAGGACTCGGCTCTTTTGCGCCTTGAGCGGGCTGCCCATTACATAGACATGCGCCTTGACCGGCCCATGCAAATTATCCAGCTGATAACAGCCGCCCGCGACGGCCAATCCCGGCAGCTTATCCTCCAACAGCTTACCGGCCTTCCGGGCGTTGTCCGGGCCGATCTGAAGTGGATCAGGTCGCCACGGGTCGGTCCGGGCCATCACATGATGATGGGCTTCAGACGGCAAGGTGGCTTCAAGGTCACTGCCCCGATGCTGGATTCTGATGCCGGGACCCGGACAGTGTCCCTTCTCACCGCCTTGCTGGACAGCCGTGATACTCCCGTGGCCGTACTGGAGGTTAAGCTGGCTTTCGATTACTTGATGGAAGACATCCTTAGCTTAGGATGGTGGCAAAAGGGTATGGCCTGTCTGGTGGACAGGTCCGGGCGGTATATTCTGCATACCAACCGGGCCATGACCGGCCGGGGAAGGCTCGCTGAGACAGGAAACCTGCTGGAAGGCAAGTTGCTGGCCGTTATCGGTGACGGCGGCAGTGGAACGGTGATGGGACCCGGCCATCCTCCTGAAATGGTGGCCGGCTATCATTCCCTTTCAAAGGCTCCCTGGACCATCATCCTCTTTGCCCCGGGGCGGCAGGTTCTGGCCCCCATAGTCCGCTTCCGTGCCTATTACTTTTCGGCAGCAGCCGTCTTATTGCTGCTCATTCTGTTGCTGATCAGGGTCAACGTGGGACGCAAGGTCGAAACAATCAAGCGCCTTTCAGCGGCCGCCCGGCAGGTGGCCCTGGGAAATTACGGCCAGCCCCTGGTCCGGGATTCGGAAGACGAGCTGGGACAGCTGATCGACAGTTACAATCTGATGGTGGAAGGGCTCAGGGAAAGGGACCGGATCAGGAATACTTTCGGTCTTTACATCGACCAAGACATTGCCCGCGAATTGCTCGAGCGCCCCGGGGCTGTTCAACTCGGCGGAGAAAAGCGCCAGGTGGTGATCCTGATGGCCGACCTGCGTGGATTTACCGCGCTGGCCGAAAACCTGAGCCCGGAAGACACCATCTCCTTGCTCAACCGCTATTTCGGCTACATGATCAAGGAAATCAAGGTTCACCGGGGAATCATAGTCGATTTTGTGGGAGACGGCCTGCTGGTTTTTTTCGACCCCCTAGATCAGGCCCTCCAAAATGCGTCCTTGCAGGCCGTCTGCTGCGCCCTGGAAATGCAAGCCGCCATGCTACGGCTAAACAAGGAACTGGAAGGCGAAGGACTGCCTCGGGTTTCCATGGGGATAGGGCTTCACGCCGGGCCGGTGGTGGTGGGCAACATAGGCTCCCGCAGCCGTGTAAAGTATGGCATCGTGGGGGCGGCCGTCAACTTTACCCAGCGCGTTCAGGCCGAGGCCACCGGCGGCCAAGTGCTGGCAACCGGGCAGGTCAGGAAACTGCTTGGTGACAGGCTGGTTACAGGACCGGCCCTTGTTGCCCGGCTCAAGGGTATCCGCAAACCTGTGAAGCTGTATCCGGTCAAGGCTGTTGTCCTGCCTGCCGGCAAAGAACCGGAGGTGCAAGCACTTTGAGCTTTATTCCAGTCTTCAGGGGAAATGTGACCGGTGCCTTGCATGAAATGGGGTTTTAAAAATTCAGCCGTTGATGGTATTGAGGCCCGATTTCTGTTATCCAGGGATATGTCAGACTCACGCGCTTCGGTCCCGGGAAGCACGCCACGGCATTACTCGGGAGCGGCAGAAACAAATACATGCTAACTACGTAAAAATTCAATGGAACTGCTTCTTTTTAGGTATTTGAAGTGCAAAATCCGGGTTCAAATGAATACAGGGCCACACCATGAACGAGGTTGAAAATAGCAGAAACAAACGCGGGATCCATTTCCTGTCCCTCAACGCCATCCGTTTCACTCCTTATGCCTACGGCCTGCTGCGGGCCTGGTGCGAGCAGGACAGGCGCCTGCAGGCCGTCTACCTGTGGCACGAGCCTGTTTGCAGGCCGGCACCGGTCAGGGAGCTGGCCGCCGGGATCGTCAACCCTTACGTGCTTTGTGCCTCCTGTTACGTATGGAACCACAACCAGCACCTGGCCGTTGCCGCCCTGGTGAAGGAAAAGTACCCTGACTGCAAGGTGGTCTTCGGTGGCCCCCACGTTCCCAAGGATGCGGCTGAGTACCTGGAGCGCCATCCCCAGGTGGACGTCGTGGTCCACGACGAGGGGGAAATCGCCCTCCAGGCCCTTTTGACGGCCTGGCTCGACCGGCAACCGGACCTGAGCAAGGTGCCGGGAATTTCTTACCGTTTCCAAGGCTGCGTGCTGAAAAACCGGGTCCGGGGCCTTGCTCCGGATTTGCCCGTGGAAAGCCCTTACCTGAAAGGTTACCTGGACAATTTCCTGGAAGAAAACAAGGGCCAGGCCATAGCCCTCTGGGAGACGAACCGGGGTTGCCCATATCGCTGCCGCTTTTGTGACTGGGGTGCCCGTTCCACCAACCGGATCAGGCGCCACGGCATGGAGAAGATCAGGGCCGAAATCGACTACCTGGCCGCAAAGAAGGTTGCCGACATCTACGTTACCGACTGCAACTTCGGCCTGCTGGAGCGTGATCTTGAGATCGCCCGGATGCTTGAAGAGTCCAACCGCAACAGCGGATATCCTCAAAGGGTACGGATCCAGTTTGCCAAACAATCCGACAGGCGGGTTTTGGATATCAGCCGGATTTTACACCGCAGCGGTATGCTCTGGGGCACTACCTTGTCGATGCAAAGTGTCAGCCCGGAGGTCCTCAGGGCGGTTCACCGCGGTTTTCTGG
>JALVRI010000377.1 GCA_027031325.1 Desulfobacteraceae bacterium | reverse complement strand
ATGTAATCCCGGTTATGTCCGATGACCCAGGAATCCTTTATGTAGGGGCTGAACTTGAGCCGTGTTTCCAGGTACTGGGGTGAAAATGGTTTCCCGTCTTTGAGGATGAAGACGTCCTTGGTCCGGTCGAAGACAACCAGGTGGCCGTCGTCGTCGATGAAACCCTTGTCGTCGGAATGGAGCCAGCCGTCCCTAAGGGCCTTGGAGGTTGCTTCCGGGTTCTTGTAGTAGCCCAGGAAGACCGACGGGCTGCGGGTGATTATTTCACCTTCTTCGGTGATTTTGATCTCGGTGCCCGGAATCGGTTTTCCGACCGTGTCGAACTTGATGTCCCCGTTGCGGTGAACCACGGAAATTCCGGCAACCTCGGTCTGTCCGTAGATCTGCTTGAGATTGACCCCCATGGCGTGGAAGAAGCGGAAATGGTCCGGACCCATGGCCGCTCCACCGGTGTAGGCGTTGCGTACCCGGGACAGGCCAAGGTGGTCCTTGAGCTTTTTCTGGACGGTGATGTAGGCGATCCATTCAAGCAGTTTCCAGTACCAGGGGATCGGCTTTTTTTCGAATTTCAGGTCGGCGACATAATAACCCACCTTCTGGGAAAATTCGTAGAACTTGCGCTTGATCCAGGTTGCATCCAGATACTTGACCTGTACTTCGCGGGTCATCTGCTCGTACATCCGCGGCGGGGCGAACATGACATGGGGGCCGATTTCGCGGATGTTTTCGCGGGCGGTCTCCGGCTCTTCGGGGAAGTTGATGGTATAGCCGATCTGCAAGCCGCAGGAAATCGACATCATCTGCTCGCCGATCCAGGCAAAGGGAAGATAAGATACGTAGTCGTCGGTCTCCTTGCATGGGTCGACATCCATCAGGTGGCGCCCCATGGTCAACATGTTGTGGTGTGACAGCAGGGCACCCTTGGGCAGGGACGTGGTGCCCGAGGTGTAGAACAGCAGGGCCACTTCCTTGCCGTTTCCCTGGTTGATCAGCTTTTCGAAAAGATCCGGCTGCTCCTTGTCCAGTTGGCGGCCCAGTGCCATCAGGTCCTTCAGGCTCATGAGGCAATCCTGGTGGTAGTTGCGCATTCCCTTGGGGTCGTCCCAGATTATCTTTTCCAGCTTGGGGCACTCGTCGATGATGGAAAGGGCCTTGTCGACTTCTTCCTGGCCTTCACCGAACAAGAACCTGGTATCGGAATGATCGATGATGTAGCGCACTTCTTCTATCAGGCAGTCCTGGAAGAGCCAGACTCCAACCCCGCCGGCACACAAGGCGGCCATTTCGGCCCAGAGCCCTTCGGGGCGGTTGTCGCCGATCATCGATACCTTGTCGCCCTTATTGAGCCCCAGCTTGATGAGCCCCAGGGCAATGTGCTTGACGTTGTCCAGGTATTGCTGCCAGGTTATCGGCCGCCAGATCCCGTATTCCTTTTCACGCATGGCGACCCGTTGCCGGCCGTAGCGCTTGGCCTGCATGTAAAACAGTTTGGGGATTGTAAGGTCCTCGGTTATCTCGATCCTGGTTGCGGTGGTTTTATCTTCTGGTTGCATACAAGTCCTCTTCACCCAGGTAGGCTTTGATCACTTCTGGATTGTTCTGTACTTCTTCCGGTGTGCCGTCCATAATCATGTTTCCGAAGTTGAGGACGAAAACCCGGTGCGAAAGGTCCATCACAACGCCCATGTCGTGTTCCACCAGCAGGCAGGTGACTTTCCAGCGCTCTTCCTCGTTTATGTCCAGGATGAAACGGGCCATGTCTTCAACCTCTTCCAGGTTCAGGCCGGCCAGGGGTTCATCAAGGATGAGCAGTTCCGGCTCCAGGGCCAGGGCACGGCCCAACTCGACCCTTTTCTGCAGACCGTAAGGGAGCATGCCGACCGGTTTGTGCCGGATCTGTTCGATCTCCAGAAGGTCGATGATCTCTTCTTCGATGAACTGGCGGTGCTCGATTTCTTCCCGGGCGCTTTTACCAAGGTACCAGGCACCGCTGAAGATTCCCGAGCGCATGTGAATATGGCGCCCGAGGCGGATGTTGTCCAGCACGCTCATGCCGCCGAAGACTTCAACTTTCTGGAATGTCCTTGAAATTCCCAGCCGGGCGCGCCGGTGGGGATTGAGGTGGTTGATCTTCTGGCCCTTGAAATAGATGCTTCCCTTTTGGGGGCGATACAGGCCGTTGATGCAGTTCATCATTACCGTTTTGCCGGCGCCGTTGGGGCCGATCACAGAATGGATTTCGCCCCTGCGGATCTTTAGATTGACGCCGGCCAGCGCTGTGACCTTGCCGAAGGTCATTTCGATGTCCTTCAGCTCCAGCAAAATTTCGTCGTTCTGCACAGGTTCGGTTATTGCCAAGCGCTCGCCTCCTTATATCTGATTTCCCGGATTATGGCTGCCGGAGTGACCAGCACAAAAGGCGCCCGGATGACCGCCGCCTTCTGATTCCGAAAGGCTTTCGGTGTGTATACATGGTTTAAGTTATTGTCATCATCTCTAAAGAATGAATATCATTCATATTTTGCAAAAAATGAAACATGTTTCGTTGAATTCGTCAAGCAAAAATCATTGTTTAATTGGGATGAAAACCCAACTCCGGGCACTCTAACATCGTTTGAGTCGGTTATGGCACAGGTTGCCGAGTGGGGGCGGCCGTGCCATGAGAGTAAGCATTCGACCTAATAAACAGCATTTATTTTCTTTCTATGTTTTAGCGGCCGGGATGTCAAGTTGATAAAATAGTTGGAAAATAGTGGGAAATAACCACTACTCATGATTGTTCGTCGAATGTGAGCAGGTGGGTCCGGAGGTTGATGCCCTTGTTTGTAAGGCCTAGTTTTTTCCGGATGTTGTGGCGGTGAAAAAGGACAGTATTCTTTGAAATGGAAAGCAGTTCGGAGATTTCCTTGTTGGTTTTGCCTTCCTTGACAAGGTTGGCGACCCTCACCTCCATGGGCGTAAGGCCGGCGTGCCGGACCGATAGCCTGCGGATAAAAGGTGAAACGATGTTGTCCAGGTTGGAGGCGATTATGCGCAGCAAGGTCTGCTGGCGTGTGCTGAGTCTGGTCTTTTTAAGCTGACTCAGGTAGGGGGCCACAAGCTCGCTGACGTTGGCCTGGAGGTTGTCCATAAGTTCCCGCTTGTCGTTTTCGCGTTGCTTGAGCAATACCCGCAGGGCGGTGTTTACCTCTTCCAGGTGCTGGGACTGGGCCTCCAGTTCTTTTTCGCGCCGGCGGAGGCTTTTTTCTACCCGTTTGCGTTCCTCGATTTCAAGGGCCAGCTTGCGGTTGATCTGGTCCAGTTCGGCAGTGCGTTCCCTGACCAGCTCTTCCAGCTGGTTTTGGTAGTTTCGCAAGGCTCTTTCAGCTTTTTTACGGGCGCTGATGTCGCGCAGGGTCACGATGTTGCCGGCCGGTTTGCCGTTGCGGTCCAGATACAGGGTTGAGCTGAGCTGAACGTCCAGCTTGCGGCCTTCTTTTGTCAGGCGTTGGGTTTCAAAGAGGCTGATCTTTTCACCTTTCAGCATGGTTTGAATGGCCGCCTTGGTGGCCGGCCAGGCCTCGGCCGGCACGAAATCGATCTGCTTGCCGAGAAGTTCCTTGCGGCTGAGGCCGAAGGTCTGTTCGAAGGCCGGGTTGACATAAGTGGCCACCCCTTGCATGTCGTAGACCACGATGGGATCGGGGGAAGATTCGAGAAAATTGCGGTATCTTTGTTCGCTTTCGCGGATACGGGCTTCGGCCTTGCGTCTTTCGGCCAGCTCCCGTTGGGCCTCCTCGTAAAGTTCGGCCTTCTCGAGGGCCAGCAAGGCCAGGGCGCCGAGGCGTTCCAGCAGGGAGACATCCTGGACGTGGAAATGCCGGTCGGGTTCCACCTGTCCCAAGCCGATGACTCCGCGCACGCGGCGATCGTACTTGAGGGGGATACCGATCACGGCGCGCAGCCGGTCGAGGCTGGAATCCTCGATCCGTCCTTTCCAGCTACGGTAGTCTTCAACCAGGACCGGCTGGCCGGTTTGCCACACCAGGCCTCCAAGGCCCTGTCCTCTCTTGACCTTGCGGCCGATCTGGCCCGAGAAAAAACCCATCCCGACCATGATTTCCATTGTATCGCGGCCCGGCTCCAGCAGGTAGATATAACCGTGATCGGTTTGGGTCAGGGCGGCGGCATGGGCAAGGACGGTTTCCAGGAGTTCTTTTTTGTCCAACCGGGCTATAAGACCAAGGGAAATCTGGTGGAGGGCGTCCAGGTAGCGCTTGTGACGTTCGATTTCCAGGCGGGTCTCTTCCAGCTGGCGGCGATAGTGGAAAAGCTTTTGATGAACCGAGTCGGAAACGGGCATGGGACCGGCTCCTGGCTTTCAAGCTGGCGGGCCGATTTGAAGCTCC
>JALVRI010000376.1 GCA_027031325.1 Desulfobacteraceae bacterium | reverse complement strand
AAGCCCTTACTCCAGGAGTTCATCCCAAATACCATGCTGGGAATCGAATTTCTATGGGGTGGAACAGTCCAGCTGGAAACAAGTGAACCGGTGGCCAACCACAAGTTCGCATCCCAGCTGAGCGCACCCCCGACAGCTGCTGAAAACGGCCGCGCCAAACCCAAGATCAAGTGGCGAAGGGTATTATACACCATGAAAGACCGCAAGCTGGCCAAGCGTCCATTGTAGGCCTGGAGCTCTACAAACCGTAAAACCAAAAATCTTGGTGAGGAAAAAGACCATGCAGGAAATCGATCCCATCTCCAAAGCCATGACCCGCCTCCAGGGCTGCAAAGCCGTGCTTGGCCAGCTGGAACCGGTTGCCTTCGAAGATTTCCTGAAAATAACCGCCCAAAATCCCGAAACGGTCATCCGCAACGTCTTCCAGATGTTCCATGACATGATCAATACCTACGTCGGCGAGGGCGTCGATGAATATCCCGATGACCCGGAATCGATCAAATACGTCGATTACGATTTCAGCCGGCTGACGGTCGAGGGCACCGACCATCCATTCTTTGCGGACCGGATTTTCGCCAATCGTCTGGTAAAGCAGGCAGAAGCCATGCGACGCGGCGCCCAGCAGAACAAAATCTATATCTTCGACGGCCCCCACGGATGCGGCAAAAGTACCTTCCTCAACAACCTGCTGTTGAAATTCGAACAGTTCGCCAACACCGAAGAGGGGCGCTGCTACGAAACCGTCTGGCGCATCGATACCAGCCTTTTTACCCAACGGCCCCACGATGTTACCATATCGATCCTGGACAAGCTGCTCCAACTTCAAAAAGAGCCGAACCAGAAGCAGTTCGACAAGATCAAGGCCAGGGCTCTGGCCAATCGTAGCGGCGGCATTCTCGAAGTACCTTGCCCGAGCCATGACAATCCCTTGCTGATGATCCCCAAAGACTTCCGCCGGGAATTCTTCGACGACCTGTTCAAAAACGACGCTTTCAAGTATTCCCTCTTTACCGACAAGGAATACCAATGGCTGTTTCAAAGTGAACCTTGCACCATATGTTGCTGCATGTTCGAAAGCCTTCTTTGCCGCCTGAAAGAACCTCTCAAGGTCTTTGAGATGATCTACGCCCGCCCCTACCAGTTCAACCGCCGCCTGGGAGTGGGAATCAGTGTCTTCAACCCCGGAGACAGGCCCATGAAACAGGTCGCCCTCACAAACCAGATGCTCCAAAAACGCCTGGATAAAATTTTCGGCGACAGCAACCAGGTTCGTTACCTGTTTTCCAGGTACGCCAAGACCAACAACGGCATCTACGCCCTGATGGACATAAAGTCCCATAATATCGAGCGCCTCATAGAATTGCACAACATAGTCAGTGAAGGCGTCCACAAGGTGGAAGATATCGAGGAGAACGTCAACTCCCTCTTTTTCGCCCTGATGAATCCGGAAGACAAAAAAAACATCCAGAACATCCAGTCTTTTTCCGACCGGATCAACTATATAAACATTTCATACGTTCTGGATCTCAACACCGAAGTCGAAATCTACCGCAACATTTTCGGCAAGCACATTGACGATGCTTTTCTCCCGCGGGTGCTGCATAACTTTGCACGGGTTATAATATCCTCGCGCCTCAGCCTGCGATCCGATGCTCTTTTGGAATGGATCGGTGACCCGGCAAAGTACAAGCTCTACTGTGATCGCAACCTGCAATTGCTCAAAATGGAAATCTACACCGGGCATATCCCCCCCTGGTTGACGGAACACGACCGCAAGAGGCTGACGGCCAGGCGCCGGAGGCGGATTATCGGTGAATCTGAAAATGAAGGCAAACATGGAATATCCGGCAGGGATTCCATCCAGATCTTCAACGAGTTCTACTCCACTTACGCAAAATCCGGCGGTTTCATCGACATGATGAAGCTTATCAAGTTCTTCAAATCCAAAAAGGACCTGAAGGCCACCATACCGGAAGGTTTCCTGGAATCGCTCCAGCACATGTACGATTACTCGGTGCTGCAGGAGGTAAAGGAAGCCCTTTACTACTACAACGAATCCCAGATTGCGCGTGACATCCAGAATTATATCTTTGCAGTCAACTTTGAACCCGGAGAAATAGAAAAGTGCCCATACACGGGCGACAAGATCCATGTCACCGAAGACTTCCTGGTGGCACGTGAAAACCGTATCCTTGGTAACGAGACAGACAAAAAAGAACGTATCAGCTTCCGCAAAGACATCCAGCGCACATACACTTCACGCACCCTTACCCAGGAAATCGGTTTAGAGGGCAAGGACCTTACCGAAACCGATCTGTTCAGCAACCTCCGGGATCGCTATATCCACCATATCAAGAAGGCGGTCCTCGATCCGTTCCTGGAAAATGAAAACTTCCGCAGAGCCATCAAGGACTATGGAGA
Source organism: Desulfobacteraceae bacterium (assembly GCA_027031325.1). Lineage (GTDB taxonomy): Bacteria > Desulfobacterota > Desulfobacteria > Desulfobacterales > Desulfosarcinaceae > JALVQM01. The sequence continues at coordinate 1,982 of JALVRI010000376.1, read as the reverse complement.
AGAAGATTTCAAGACATACGACGAAAAAATCCGCGACGATGTAACTTACCTGATGACGAACCTGACCGAAAAGTTCGGCTATACTCCCCAGGGGGCCAAAGCCATTTGTATTTACGTCATCGATAACGACCTGGCCAGAAAATTCAAAGAGTAAAAAAAGAAGGCACCGCCGGAAACCAGGATTTCAAACCCCATGGCCGACTCAACCGCCTGTTACAAAAAAGAGACCGTCTCCTCCGGCAGCAAAACCGGCGACGATAACCGCATTCCGGGTATGCACTTCAATATCGCCACCCTCGCTTTCAAGGGCCGACACAGGCACCTGGAGGGCCCATTTTCAGAAGCCTATTTCCGCAACAGCATTCAGCAAGTGCGCCTGGCCATCCTGTCGGCCTTTTTTCTATGCGCAGTATACGGAATTTTCGATTATTGGTCAGGGGCGACCGCCAATCCCATAATCAGGATCGCGCGATTTGCGGTCATGATCCCCGTCTGCCTGGCGATCTTCATTCTTTCTTACAGAAGCTGGTTCAGGCGCCGGATGCAACCGCTTCTTTCGGCCGGTATCTTCGTTGTGGGTGCCGCCATGATCGCCATGATCGCCGCCGCACCCCCTGAATTGCGCTTTGCCTACCTGGCAGGATTCGTCCAGGTTGTCTTTTACGCCTGCACCCTGCTCAGGATCCGTTTCATCTGGGCCGCCACGGTGGTATGGTCCCTGGTCTTATTTTACATGGCCATTGAAATCTGGATCATAGAATCCACTCCATCGGTCCTGCTGGCCAACCTGTTCTTTCTTGCCGGCACCGCCCTGATGGGCATGATGGCAAGTTACGCCATAGAATACTATACTCGACGTGAATATTTCCTGCTTCACCAACTGAACCTGAAAAGCGACCAGCTGGCAACCGCCAACAATCAACTCGAACAACGGGTAAGACAACGCACACGGGCTCTGCAGGAAAGCCAGAAACAATTCAAGAGCATCTTCGAATCAACCCCGGCCGGTATCGTCATCCTTGACGCTTCCGATGGCAGAATTATAAACGTCAACCCGGCCGCGGCCCGGCTTATCGGCCTGCCGACGGAAGAGATTGTCGGGCGGGAATTTGTGCGCTTCGTATCCCAGCCCCCCCAGGATGCAAGTTTTCCCGACCGGAACCGACGCGAAGCGATCATTAAAAGCGCCGGCGATACCGACATTCCGATTCTCAAAACCGAACATCTTTTCACCTTGAACAGGCGGAAGCATATCGCCGTAAGCTTTATCGATATAAGCAGCATCAAAACGGCCGAAGCAGCCAAGCGTCAGGCCGAACGCCGCATGGTACAGGCCCAGCATCTCCAGGCCCTGGGAACAATGGCCGGCGGCATAGCCCACGATTTCAACAATATCCTATACGGAATGCTGGGGTTTACCGAGTTGGCCCTGGACGACGCAGTGCCGGGAAGTGATCAGGAAGCAAATCTGCAAGAAGTACTTGCGGGCGGCAAACGGGCCCGGGACCTGATTGCCCAGATCCTGGCCTTCAGCCGTCAATCCAAGGCTGAAAAGAAACCTGTCGATCTGGCTCCCCTGATCAAAGAAGCGGTCAAACTCCTAAGGGCCAGCCTCCCGACCAGCATAAACATCGAAACCACCATCGAAGAAAACCTTGATACCGTTGCCGCCAATCCTTCCCAGATTCACCAGGTCATCTTGAACCTATGTACCAATGCCGCCCATGCCATGGAAGGCGGCACGGGATCCGTCAAGGTGGCCGCAGGCAACGTCAGCCTGGCAGACAGTCGCATGACAAGCCATGGAGTTCTGCCTCCCGGACGATATGTATCCATCACTGTGAGCGACACGGGCTGCGGGATGAGCGACAAGGTATTGGAGCGGATATTCGAACCCTTCTTCACCACCAAGGAACAAGGCAAAGGTACCGGCATGGGACTTGCCGTTGTTCACGGTATCGTCGAAAGCCACGAAGGTTTGA
>JALVRI010000375.1 GCA_027031325.1 Desulfobacteraceae bacterium | reverse complement strand
ATCAGCAAGGCCTTTTGCTATTCAAGCCAGGCTCTGGGGCACGGCAAAAACGAACAGATTGCAGACATCGTCTACGTGGCACCGGAAACCTTCCGGCCCGAAGCAACGGTCGAAATCGCCACTCAGTTGCGGGAGTTCAACCGCGGACTCAGGGCCGCCAACCGTCCCTACCTGCTGGTGGGACCCGGACGTTGGGGCTCTTTCGACCGCTGGCTGGGTATTCCGGTCAAATGGGACGATATCGACGGCGTGGGAGCTTTCGTGGAATGGCGCGCCAGGATCCTGCTTGCCGATCCTTCCCAGGGCTCCCACTTCTTTCAGCATATCACCACCCAGGGACTGCCGTACCTCACGGTGACCGAAGGCAGCTCCGATTTTATCCGCTGGGAGATGATCCGGGCCCTGGAACCGGTCCGGCAGACGGACTACCTGCGGCACATCCGCCTCGAAAGGCCCCTCCTGATCAAGTGTGACGGGCGTAAATCCCAGGCCGTGATATTGATTCCGGCCGCCTGAATGACCAGTTGCGCGGCCGTCTTCTTGGGGCTAAAGAGATTGTCCCGGGAGCCGATATCTAGAGTGGAAATCAGATTGAAGCGGAACGCGGCCGATTAAGCGCCCTGGAGGTTGGTATCCATGCAGAAAACAGAGATAATCTTTTTTGACCAGCTGGGGTTCGGATGGGTAGTTGACCCGGCTGTCATCAAGAAAATAAGTGATTGCAGCCGCCAGCAGGACATCCTGGTGGAAAAGACCCTGGCCGATCTTTTGGCCCGCAGGCGACGTCCCTGATCCGGCCCGGACGCCGGCCTTCCGGCCGCTGTTTTCCAACGGCCTCCAACGAGTTTTTTACTTGCAAAAGCAGGCAAAACCAGTAATTTAAGGGCCATGTTGCGAATACACCCGATCATGGCCTGGCTCCTTTTTCCCCTGACGATGGCTCTGGTTGCGGTTCCGGCCCTTGCCGGTACCGAAAAGAGTCCTCACCTGGCCCGGGCCGTAATGTGTGAGAGCCTGGCCGACTATGTTCCCCACCGGGTGGCGGTTGTGTTTCCCATCGAGGTAGGGCGCATCTTTTGTTACACCGAATTCGACAGTGTTCCCGCCAAGACATTTGTCTATCACAAATGGTTCCGCCGTGACCAGCTGGTGACCACCAAGCGTCTTGTCTTAAAGCCCCCCCGGTGGTCCAGTTACAGCAGTATCCAACTGCGTGAGGCCGACAAAGGACCCTGGCGGGTTGAGATAACCGATCGGAAGGGCGCCGTTGTCAAAGTGCTCCGTTTCAGCGTAACGGATTGAAGTGATGCTGGCGACAGATTACCTGATCGCAAGCCTGCGATGGCAGGACCTGGTAGATATAATCCTCAACAGTTACATCCTGTTCAGGCTTTACGTCCTGTTCCGGGGCACCCAGGTTATCCGGGTGGTCATCGGGGTGGGGTTTTTATGGATTTTGCAGGGCATTTCACGCCAGTTGGGACTGATTGTCACCAGCTGGGTCCTGCAGGGTATCATTGCCCTTGCGGCCTTGATCATTATAATAGTTTTTCGCAACGAAATCAGAAGGGTAATTCAGGCCAAGAATCTGAAAGTGCTCCTGTGGGGTTGGCCTCAACATGGAGACCTGACTCCCGCCGGTGTAATCGTTGAAAGCGTCTACGAGCTTGCCCGGAGGCGTATCGGGGCCCTGATAGTCCTGCCCAGCCAGGACGACCTGACAGACCTGGTCCAGGGAGGAGTCACCTGGGGAGGACGGCTTACAAAGCAGATGTTGATAAGCATCTTCTGGCCGGGCAACCCCGTCCATGACGGAGCGGCCCTGGTGCGTAACGGATATATCGAACGGGTGGGAGCCATCCTGCCGCTTTCAAATCGCGAAGACCTGCCCCAGCGCTACGGAACCCGTCACAGGGCGGCCCTGGGACTTTCGGAAAGCAGTGACGCCCTGGTCATCGTGGTATCCGAAGAGCGGGGTGATGTGACGGTGGCCAAGGATGGCCGGCTGCACGAGATTCCGGACAACCTGGCCCTCAACAGGCACATCCGTTACCATTGCCAGCCGGTGGCCGGGCTGGACAGCTCCGGAAGACGCCAGAGCATCAGGCTGGCAGCCGCGGCCCTGGTATGCCTGCTATTTGTGACCGGGATCTGGTTCCGTTTTGCCCGGGGCCTGGAGACCCTCACCACCGTGGAAGTACCCATCGAGTACATGAACCGCGATCAGAAGGTCGAGATTCTGGACACTTCGGTCAACCGGGCCGTTCTTCACCTTACAGGTTCGCGGGCCCTGATCAAGTCCCTGGAGGCCGGGCAGGTCAAGGTTCTGCTCGATTTGAGCAAGGCCGTGGTGGGAACCAATACCTTTTCGATTACCGCCGACAACGTGGTCCTTCCCCCGGGAATCAGGCTGACCAGGATCGAGCCGGCCAAGGTCAAGGTTACCGTGGACCGGATCGTGACCAAGTCATTGCCGATCCAGGTGGACTGGGTCGGCCGTTTGCCGAACAATCTGGTACTGAAAAAGGTTTCCCTCCACCCGGAAAAGGCGGTGGTAGTAGGACCCAGCCGGGTACTGGCCTCCCTCTCCACGGTTTACACCGAGAAGATAAACCTGGCCAATATCAACTCATCCGGTCGTTTGAGCGCCGGCTTGGTAATTGCGCCGGCCACGGTCAAGTTGGCTGCCGACAGTTCCTCGAAAGTGACCATCGAATATTGGCTGACAGAGCGCGGGGGTTGAGACCGTTTCGTCTAACCGGGCTTAATCCGGGTTGATGAAAGCTTCGGTCAGCCGCCAGGCCTCTTCATCGTTGAATTGGCGGGGAGGATGTTTGCAAAAGTAGGCCGAAGGGCCTTCCAGGGCGCCCCTGAGCCCCCTTTCAAGGGCCAGCTTTGCGCAACGTATTGCGTCTATGGCCACTCCGGCCGAATTGGGTGAATCCTCGACCGACAAGCGCAGCTCGATCTCCATGGGCACATCCCCGAAAAGCTTTCCTTCCATGCGGATGAAACAGACCTTGTTGTCGTTTTGCCAGGCAACGTAGTCGCTGGGTCCGATATGGATGTTTTCATCGGCCAGGCGGCTGGCACAGACGGCCTGGACGGCTTCGGTCTTGGATAGTTTTTTCGATGCCAGCCGGTGGTGGTTGAGCATATTGAGAAAATCAGTGTTGCCGCCGGTATTCAGCTGGTAGGTACGTTCCAGCTTTACCCCGCGCTTTCTGAACAGATCCGTCAGCACCCTGTGGGTTATGGTGGCCCCTACCTGGCTTTTGATGTCGTCGCCGATGATCGGAAGTCCGCGCTGTTCGAAACGTTGGGCCCAGTCAAGGTCGCTGGCGATGAAAACAGGGATGTTGTTGACAAAAGCCAGGCCGGCTTCCAGGGCGCACTCGGCGTAAAAACAGGTGGCTTTCTCCGAACCTACCGGCAGGTAATTGAGCATGATCTCGGCTTGGCTTTCCCGCAGCAGCCTTACAACCTGATCCTTGTCCGGCTGGGGAGCCGAGGAAGGGACAAAGGTCCGTTGCGGGTCGTATTTCAGCATGTGTTCAGAAAGGCCGTCCAAGACCGGTCCCATGTGGACCATGGCTCCGGTAGGCCGAATTTCAGGACAAAAGACACGGGTGCAATTGGGAGGGGCAAATATCGCCTCGCTGACGTCGTGGCCGACCTTGCGCTGGTCGATGTCGAAGCCGACGGCCACCTCTATGTCTCCCGGGCTGTAGCCGCCTATGTGTTTATGCATCAAGCCGACAGGGTGTTTTGAAGGGTCGTTTCCGTAATAATTGATTCCTTGAACAAGTGCGCTTGCGCAATTACCGATTCCGACGATAGCGATTCTGATTTTGCCCATTTGGTAAAATCCTCCTTTACCAACAGATCGCGGCTGAACTGGGTGCGAAATAATAGTTAAAATTATACATTTATCATCCCGATTGCAACCTCGCATGACGGCCATCAGCAATTCCCGCAGAAAGAGCAGGTTGTTGGATTTTAGTGATATCCGGAGGTAGGGATAAGGATTCTTGCTTTAAGAGGGTTGATTTTTCGGTAAAATCGCGAGTCCCTTGCGGCTTCAAATGCCTGAGGATTTTTAACGGATTGAACTTCACCTTTTGGGTGGAGGCACGGCAGGGACCAAATAAATGCTAACTATGTAATAATTCAATGAAATTGATTTTTTTCAGGCATTTGAAGTGCATAATTCGGGATGAATTTTCCCGTTATGCCTTAGCACAAACCTATGGGCACTTGGGTCAATGAACACGTTTTTTCCCGGCTTCGGCAAGCTCTGTCAGCTTCCGGCCTGGATTGCTGAACCTGGCCAGAAAAATCATGGCTGCAATTATATAGGGCTTGTAGCCGGCTTGCTTGTAGAGCAGGTCCCGGTAACGCTCA
>JALVRI010000374.1 GCA_027031325.1 Desulfobacteraceae bacterium | reverse complement strand
ACCCGCTCATAGCGTTCTGCCAATTCAACACTGCGCCGGCAGGATTCGGGATCGATGCCGACCGTCATTAGGGCCTTTACCCCGGCCGCTTCGGCCCGGGCGATAACCGGGTCGAGATCGTCGTCAAAGGCGCGGTCGTCCAGGTGGCAGTGGGAATCGAAGATGGCCGGAGGGTGGTTTGGGCATGGGTCTGTTTTCTTCATGCTCATGGGCTTTAGCACGAAGCCGGGCAAGGTTCAAGCGCCGGCCTTTGCCGGGGGGGCGATTGCCGTTGAAAGTGCCGGCGGTATGTACGGGCAGCATGCCTGGATTTTCCTCTTATCATCCCTGAGCCAGGGACAACCAAGGTCCATCGATCCTTGATTGCTTGCAGCGCGGGCAGCGTCCCGGCTTTTTGAATTCATCAGCCTGCCGGAAGCTGAAACCGCAGTTGCGGCAGCGGGCCGCCTTGACGGTGAGCTTGCCGCCGCTTCGGGACACGGTCCGCTTGACGTGCCGCAGATGCTGCAGCAACTCTTTTTCGGTCAGGTCCATTCTTGCCGCAAGTTCGGCCAGGGACAACGGGCCGGCCGCCAATTGGCCCATGATCTGCCGGCGGACGGTCAGCCAGGAACCGGCCGGGATTTCTTCCAGCAGGCGGCCGATGGAGGTGCTCATCACCCGGGCGCAGGTCTGGTAGGCTGTCAAGGGGCCGCCGTAAGGATCTTCGATCAGGGCGATTTGGGTGGAAGGATGAAAATCGGCCAGGTTTTCCACTTTTGAAGGTGGGACCTGGAATTCGGTCTGGATTATCCTGCGATGGACGGGCTCCATCACCAGAATCAGGTCCGCTGCGGCAAGCATTGGGCCGTCGACCTGGCGTCCGCGATGGGAGCTTATGTCGATGCCCCTGGCCTTCATGGTCAGGACGGCGTTTTCAGAGGCTCGCTGACCCACCAAGGCGCTGGTGCCGGCCGAAAAGATTTTTATGGAGGCCCTCAGGGGCGGTGGCAGCATGTGCTCCATCAATCCGGCAGCCATTGGGCTGCGGCAGATATTACCTGTACAGACAAAGAGGATATTCATCCAGGCTCCAGTAGGTTCCAGGCAGGCGGTTGCCTCTGCCAACTTGCAATGCAAAAGGTGTTAATGTAAAGTCAATCCGGTGTCAACACAATGGTTGGGGCAGGTCGTCTTGTTGCATCCGGGTTGGTGAAATTCTTTCTTAACCTGTAAAAATCACGGCCGGGACAGTTCCCGGTTCCATCAGCATATGAGCTTCAATCCTCAGGTTCCGTTCCGGGAAATCCGCAACCGGATAAGCGGCCTTCAGGCCGGGATGGCAGCCGCCGGCCTGGATGCGGTTTTCATCGTTCAGCCCGTGGATCTGTACTACTTCTCGGGTACCGCTCAAAACGCCTACCTCTACGTTCCGGTGGAAGGTGATCCGCTGCTGTTGGTCCGCCGCAGCCCGGAGCGGGCCCGCCGGGAATCTTGCCTTAAGGTTGTGGCCATCGAGAGGGTCTCACAGGTTCCCGGACTGGTGAAGGAAACAACCGGACGCCTGCCGGAAAAATGTGGACTGGAGTTCGACATCTTACCGGTTCGTGAATATTTTTATTACCAGCGTCTGTTTCCCGCTACGGACTTTACGGATGCAAGTGACCTGATTTTACAGCAACGGGCCATCAAGTCGGAGTGGGAAATAGGCCGGCTCGAAAATGCGGGCCGTGTTTCAAGCAAGGCTTTCGAAGTGCTCCGGCAAAGGCTCGAGCCGGGCTGGTCGGAGCTTGAGGCCGCCGCCGCAATCGAGGCTGCGGCCCGGGCCATGGGCCACGAAGGCAAGCTGCGAATAAGGCATTTCAGGGCCGAGGGTTATCCCGGTCACTTGCTCAGCGGACCCGACGGTGCCCTTGCCGGCGCCCTCGACTCTCCCGCCAGCGGTAGAGGCCCATCGGCTGCCTTCCCCTTTGGGGCCGGTCACAGGCGGATTGGGCCCCATGAGCCGGTTATGGTCGATTTTGCATGCGTGGTGGAAGGTTACCACATGGACGAGACCAGGATGTTCGCCGCCGGCAGTATGCCGGCCGCGGCCCGCGATGCCACCCTGGCCTCGGAAGAGATCTACCGCGGGCTTCTGGATTACCTTCGCCCGGGCCTGACTTGCCACCAGGTTTTTGCCAGGGCCATTGAAATCGCGTCCCGCTTGGGGCGGCAGGAAGAATTTCTCGGCCTCCCCGAGAGCAGGGCGCGCTTCGTTGGCCACTCCATCGGCCTTGAACTTGTCGAACCTCCCGTGCTGGCCGAAGGACACGGGCAAGTCCTGCGGGCCGGGATGGTATTTGCAATTGAGCCGAAGATGGTTATCAGGGACGGTTTCATCGCCGGCGTGGAAAACGTGGTCAGGATAACTGAAAAGGGTGCCGTGGAAGTCTCCAATACTGCCCTGGAGATTTTTGTTTGCCCTTTGCGAACCTCAATTAAGGATAACGATCGATGAACAGCATTTCACCCAAGTTTGAGCAGGGACCCATCCGGCCGCCCAACGAGGCCCGCAGCTTGCTTTTGCGGATAACCCGCAATTGCCCCTGGAACAGGTGCCGGTTCTGTCCCGTGTACAAGCGGCGCAAATTCAGCCTGCGAAGTGTCAAGGAGATCAAGCAGGATATCCAGGCGGCCCGCGATGCGGCCGATCGGGTCAAGGAACTTTCCTGGAAGCTGGGTTTCAGCGGTCAGGTCAACGATGCTGTCATCAGCCGGATTCTTTCCAGCCCTGAATACAGCGACAGTTTCAGGAGTGTGGCCCTCTGGCTGTATTACGGCACCGGAGCCTGTTTCCTCCAGGACGCCGACAACCTGGTCATGCAGACAGACGACCTTGTGGAGGTTCTCAGTTTCCTGAAGTCGAAATTTCCCGAGATAACCAGGATCACGACTTACTCCCGCTCGCGGACGATTATCCGCAAATCGGTGGAGTCGCTTACCAGGATCCGCGAGGCAGGTCTTGACCGGGTACACGTGGGGCTGGAAAGCGGTTGTGATGAGGTACTGAAATTCATGCAGAAAGGGGTTTCGGCCTCCCAGCATATCGAAGCCGGCAAGCGGGTGGTGGCAGCCGGGATGGAGCTTTCCGAATATGTGATGCCGGGCCTGGGAGGACAGGACCTGTGGCGCCGGCACGCAGAGGACACCGCCAGGGTGCTCAACAAGATAAATCCCCACTTCATACGCCTGCGCAGCCTGCGGGTGCCTAGGAGGGTGCCGCTGTATGAAGACCTGGTTTCCGGCAAGTTCAAGATGCAAAGCGACGATCAGTTGGCCCGGGAGATAAAGGTCTTCCTGGAAAACCTGGAAGGGATAACCAGTACCATTACCAGTGATCATATCATGAACCTTTTGCCTGAGGTCACCGGCAAGCTGCCGGATGACAAGCAGAAAATGCTGGGGGTGGTCCAAGAGTATCTTGAGCTGCCGGAGGAAAAACGCCTGGTATACCGTGTCGGCCGCAGGGGAGGTGCCTACGAATCGACCCGTGACCTTGAAAGGGACCCGGCCACCTACGCCAAGATCAGACAGCTGATCGGGGAAGTGACCAGCGAACGCGGTCCCGAGGGCCTGGAGGGATTTATCGCCGAACTGGTGGACCGTTACGTTTGACGGGACCGGCAAGGGGCGCAGCATTTTCTGATTAACTGTTGAAAGAATTTTCCGATAGTATAATCTGTAGTTATCAACAATTTTAACAGGCGTCCAATCCGCCCGGCCGAACTGAGAGCACGGGCTTGCCGGGGGCAAGTTTCAAGCCGCAGACGTGGCCGACATTCAGGGCTTGAAGCCCCCCCGATCATTGCAACAAGTGAAGTTCGGGCCCTGAGGCGGCCCCGCCTGTCTTTAAACCGTTGCCTGGCAACAGCATCCGGTCTGGAGGCATTCATGGAAAAAACCTGGCGCGTGATGTTCGTGGACGACGATCGTGACATTCTCTCCATGGTGGATCAATACCTGAAGATGCAGGGATACTCGGTTGTCACCGCCGACAGTGGATTCAAGGCTCTGGACATTATCAAGCAGCAGGATATCGATATAATTTTTACTGATTACAAGATGCCGGAATTCAGTGGCCTGGAACTGCTGGCCGCCATAAAAAAGTACAAGCCGGAAATCGAGGTGATCATCGTCACCGGTTACGGATCCATGGAATCGGCCATCCAGGCCATGAAATACGGCAGCTACGATTACCTTCAAAAACCGTTCAAGCTGGATCATCTCAAGCTGATCATTGACAGGATAATCGAAGAAAAAAAATTGAAGCACAAGGAGGACCTGATCCGCAAGCGGACCATCCAGCGCCATCGCTACCATGACCTGGTCGGCATCTCGCCCAGGATGCAGCAGGTCTACGAGCTGATCGAAACCGTCAGCCAGGGACAGTCCATGGTCCTGATCCAGGGAGAGAGCGGAACCGGCAAGGAATTGGTAGCCCGGAGCATACATGCCCGCAGCAAGCGGGCTTCAAAACCGTTTGTCCCGGTAAACTGCAGCAGTGTAAGCGAATCCATGGACGATGAGCAGATAGTCGAGCACGTTACCGGGTTGCTCAAGACGGTGGGCAATGGAACAATCTACCTGGACGAAATCGCCGAGCTGTCTCCCGCCTTGCGCCTTAATCTGCTCCAGGCCCTGGAAAGCGAACAGCGCAAAACCGGCGAACGGGCCAGGGTGATAGCGGCCACGGCCAAGGAGATAGGTGAACTGGTGCAAAGCGGGGCCCTCCAGAAAGACCTCTTCGACCTGCTGGACGCGGTCCTGATAAAGCTTCCGCCCTTGCGGGAGCGGAGGGAAGACATTTGCCTTCTGATCAATGAATTCATCTTCAAGTTGTGCGCCAAACACCGCAGGGCGATCATCGGGGTCCATCCCGAGGCCCTGGATATCCTCATGCGTTACCACTGGCCGGGAAACCTGATCCAGCTTCAAAACGTGATCGAAAGGGCCCTCGCCCTGGAGGTGGACCAGATGATCAGGCCGGATGATTTACCGTCGGAGATTCGTACCTTCAGTGAGATTTCGCGTATGGGGTAACGGCCAGGCTTTCTGAAAGCTGGTCCGGTTCTATGGGAAGATAGCTGAAAATTCTCTTTTCCAGGGCCAGGCTGTCACGCCATACCCGGCGGGCTTTGCGTTGCAGGGCGGCGGTGGTGGCATACCTTTTGACGATGTAGTCCATCCGGTCGTCGAGGGACACTATGCTGTCGTGAAGCACGCGCTTGTCGGAATAATTGACCAGCTCGGCTTCGTTGGGTAGTTTGCCGGCGAAATAGGAGTCCAGGATCACGTGTTGGCGGACGATTTCGCCTACTTCCGGAAAACCCAGGCGGCTCAGGTACTGGCCGCCGGTCAGGGCGTGATTTTCGCCGGTTGTGAAACTGCGGGGTTTGGTGATGTCGTGCAGCAGGGCGGCCGCCCTTACCAGGTCACGGTTTACGACCACACCCGAGCCGGCGAGGCCGTCGCACAGGAACAGGGCCACCCGGCAGACCATGCGACTGTGGTTCTGGATGTGAAGCGGCATGGCCATCGCTTTCAGCATTCGAAGACATTCCTGCCGGGCCGGTATGCGCATAAAAATACCTTTTCTGCCTGTCAAGGTTGCTATAGAATAATAACGGTCGGTTGAATCTTGCTCAAGGACAAATCGACCTTTCAAGGACCACACGCGGCCGACTGCGGCCTCAATCGATGCAAACCCCGGGAGCTGCCATGTTGAATGTCTCGGAAGTTTTCAATACCGCGACAATAGAAGAAAAATATAAATTATACCAAAAAAATCCTCAAAGCGTAAGCCTGGAATGGCGGCGGTTTTTCCAGGGGATGGAATTCGGTGCCGCCTCGAACCGTCAGCCGGCCGATGACGAGGCTCAGACCCAACGGCTGCTGAAGCAGGTCAAAGTGGCAACCTTGATCCGGCGTTTCAGGCGCCTGGGCCATCTCCTGGCCTGTATCGATCCCCTCAACCCGTGTCCCGTCCGGCACCCCCTCCTGGACTACCGTTTGCTGGGCCTGGAAGAAAGCGACCTGGAAACCGAGTTTCCCGTGCCCGAGTTTCCTTTCATGCCCCGCGCCAAGCTGGGCCGGATTATGGAGCATCTCAGGCAGACCTACTGCCGCTCTGTCGGGGTCGAGTTCATGCACATCCAGGACCCTGACCAGCGCCGTTGGCTCCTGGAGCAGATGGAGCCGGTTGCCAACCGCCCCCGGCTTGACGCTGAAACCAGGTTGCACATCCTGAAAAAGCTTGTCCAGGCAGCAGTGTTCGAACAGTTTCTCAACAAGAAATACATCGCCGTGACCCGCTTTTCCCTGGAAGGGGCCGAAGGTTTGCTGGTGCTTTTGGACGTTGCCCTCGAGCAGTTCGCCACTCTGGGCGGTCGCGAAGTGGTGCTTGCCATGGCACACCGGGGTCGGCTCAATGTCCAGGCCAATATCCTCGGACGTCCGGTTCAGGAGATAATCGCCGAGTTTGAATCGTGTTACGATCCGGATCAGCTGGTGGGAACCGGGGATGTCAAATATCACAACGGCTACCTGGGCCATCTCAACACCTTTTCCGGCCACAGCCTGTTGGCCTTGCTGGTCAATAACCCCAGCCATTTGGAAGCGGTTGACCCGGTGGCCGAAGGCCTTGCCCGCGCCCGCCAGGAACTTGCCGGTGACCAGGGCGCCAGCGAGGTCCTGCCCCTTTTGCTTCATGGTGACGCGGCCTTTGCCGGGCAGGGGATCGTGGCCGAAACACTGAACATGTCCCGGCTGGCAGGGTACGCGACCGGTGGAACGGTGCACGTGGTCATCAACAACCAGATCGGGTACACGACCCTGCCTGAAGAAGCCCGTTCCACCCGTTACAGCACGGATATAGCCAAGATGCTGGAAGTACCCGTTTTCCACGTTCACGGCGAAGATCCCGAGGCATTGGCCCATGTCGCCCGCCTGGCGTTGGATTATCGCCGTCAATTCAGCCGGGACGTGGTGATCGACATGGTCTGTTACCGCCGTTACGGTCACAACGAAGGTGACGAGCCCTATTTCACCCAGCCCCTGATGTACGAGCGTATCCGGCGCCGCCCCCCGGTTTACAAGCTTTACGCCAAACAGCTTGAAGAGCAGGGCCTGGTTGACCCGGCCAAGGTGTCTTCGATGGGCAGGGCGCTCGAACAAGACCTGGAAGAGGCTTACCGGCAGTTGCACGGTTCGACTTGCATTTTCCCCCAACTGGAATTCTATCCCGAGTGGCAGGGCTATAGCGGAAAATACTCCCACGCCCGGGTGAAGACGGCGGTGGCTGGGAATATCCTGAAGCGGCTTTCACGGAGGCTCAACCGCAAGCCGGAGGGTTTCGATCTGCATCCCAAGGTGGCCGCCCTTCTCGAGCGCAGGCTCCTGGCCGTTGAAAAGGGTTCGGCCCTGGATTGGGCCAACGCCGAGGCCCTGGCCTTTGCCAGCCTGCTGAGCGAGGCAGTTCCGGTGCGGCTCAGCGGTCAGGATTGCGGCCGGGGAACCTTCAGCCAGCGTCACAGCGTCCTTTTCGATCGCAAGACAGGCCGAACTTACACTCCGCTTGCCAACCTCGAAGAAGGCCAGGCGCCTTTCAACGTTTTTAACAGCCACTTGTCCGAGGCGGGGGTTCTGGGATTCGAATACGGTTACAGCCTGGCCCGGCCCGAGGCCCTGGTAATCTGGGAAGCCCAGTTCGGAGATTTTGCCAATAACGCCCAGGCGATCATCGACCTTTTCATCGTGGCCGGGCAGGCCAAGTGGCAACGTCTTTGCCACCTGGTGATGTTGCTTCCCCACGGATGGGAGGGCCTGGGGCCGGAGCATTCCAGCGCCCGCCTGGAAAGGTTCCTCCAGCTTTGTGCGGAAGACAATATCCAGGTGTGCAATCCCACCACCCCGGCCCAGTATTTTCATTTATTAAGGCGCCAGGTCAAGGCACCCTGGCGCAAACCGCTGGTAATCATGAGTCCCAAGAGTCTGCTGCGCCACAAGCAGGCAGTCAGCAGCCTGGATGAATTGACCCGCGGCGGTTTTGACCCGGTGCTGGATGACCCCGAGGCTCCCTCCAGCGCCTCTGCGGTCCTGATTTGCAGTGGCAAGATATACTACCAGCTTGCCGGGTATCGTGAGAAATCCGGTAATGACCGGGCGGCCCTGGTAAGGCTGGAACAGCTTTATCCCTTCCCGCAGGGAGAACTGGCCCGGATCGTGGGCCGCTTCGGAAAGAATTGCCGCCTGGTCTGGGTTCAGGAGGAACCTGCCAACATGGGGGCCTGGTCATTCGTCAGACATCGCCTGGAAGACCTGTTCGGCCGCAAGGTGTCGTATGCCGGCCGGCCGCCGGCCGCCAGCCCGGCCACAGGTTTTCCGCATATCTACCGCCGCCAGCAGGAAGAAATAGTTCGTCAGGCTTTTGAAAGGATATAATCATGGCAATTGCAGTCAAGGTGCCCAACGTGGGAGAGTCGATCCAGGAAGCTTTCCTGGCCGAGTGGTTCAAGCAGGATGGAGACCTGGTGGAAAAGGATGAAGCCCTTTTCGTCCTCGAGACCGACAAGGTCACCCTGGAAGTTGCGGCTGAAGTGGGTGGGATCCTGAAAATCCTGGTGCCTGCCGGTCAGACGGTTGCCATCGGGGCCAAGGTGGCTGAAATCGAACCTGTGGCTAAGCCGGAGGCCGAACCGTCCCCAAAGCCCGCCCGGCAGGATGATTTGCCCGAGTCTGCCCCTGTGCAGGTTGCTGAGGCTCCGAAGGCGGAAAAACCGTCCCGGCAGAAAAAGGAGATCGAATCTGCCGGAGTGAGCGGCCATGATCTTTCACCGGCGGTAAGGCGCCTGGTGGCTGAAAAAGGACTCGACCCGGCCAGGATTACAGGAACAGGTCCCGGAGGGCGGATTACCAAGGGAGATGTCCTGCTTTACCTGGAAAATGCTCCAGCCGGTATCCCCGAGCCATGCGTTGCCCCGGCGGAGTTGCTTCAGCCCGACAGTGATTTGCCGGCCGAGGTTCGCAAACCCATGAGCCCCATCCGGCGCAGGATTGCCGCCCGTTTGCTTGAAGCCCGCCGCAATACGGCCATGCTGACGACTTTCAACGAGATCGACATGAGCCGGGCCATGGCTTTGCGCAAGGCTTACAAGGAAAATTTCATCAAAAAGCACGGGGTCTCCCTGGGATTCATGTCGATTTTCATCAAGGCCTGTGTCGAAGCTTTGAAAGAGTTTCCCGAGATCAACGCCTTTATCGAGGAGGACCAGATAGTCTACCACAACTACCAGCATATCGGTGTGGCCATCGGGTCTGAGCGGGGATTGGTGGTGCCGGTGATCCGGCATGCCGAGCAGATGAGTTTTGCCCAGCTAGAAAAGGCCATCATCGATTACGTTGCCAAGATAAAGGAAAACCGCCTGGAGCTGGCCGACCTTGAAGGGGGCACTTTTACGGTCAGCAACGGCGGAGTATACGGATCGCTGCTCAGTACCCCGATTCTCAACACCCCCCAAAGCGGGATTCTGGGGATGCATAAGATCGAAAAAAGGCCGGTGGTGATAGACGATCAGGTAGTTGTCCGGCCCATGATGTATGTTGCCTTGAGTTATGATCACCGGATCGTCGATGGCCGGGAGGCGGTCACCTTTTTAAAGCGGATCAAGGAACTGGTTGAAGATCCGCAACGTATGCTCCTGGAGGTGTGACAATGACGGCTGACAACACTTATGATCTTGTCATTATCGGGGGTGGTCCTGCCGGATACGTGGCTGCCGTGAGGGCTTCCCAACTTGGTTTGAAGACCGCCTGCGTTGAAAAGCGAGACCGTTTGGGGGGCGTTTGCCTTAACGTGGGGTGCATTCCCAGCAAGGCGCTGCTGGATTCGAGCGAATATTTCCACCTGGCTAAAACCGATTTTGGCGACCATGGGATCAAGACCGGGAAAGTGAGCCTGGACCTGGCGGCCATGATGGCCCGTAAGGACAAGGTGGTGGAGGAACTTACCGGAAATGTCGCCAGGTTGCTCAAGGGCAACAAGGTACAGGTCATTCAGGGTCTGGCCAGGGTCGCCGCTCCGGACAAAGTCGAAGTAACCGCCTCCGATGGCAGCCGGATACTCCTGAAGGCTTCACGGGCCATTTTGCTGGCCACCGGAAGCAGACCGGTGTTTCCTGCCGGCCTTGTCCCTGACGGCAAGCGGATTGTTGGTTCAACCGAGGCCCTTGGTTTCGAACAGGTCCCCGGTCATTTGGGGATTGTGGGCGGTGGCTATATCGGTTTGGAGCTGGGCTCGGTTTGGCTGCGCCTGGGCTCCAAGGTGACGGTGATAGAAATGCTGCCCAGGATTGCACCAGGGCTTGACGGCCAGGTGGGACGGGCCCTGGACCGGATATTGCGCAAACAGGGATTTGCCGTGCGCACCAATACCCGGGTGGTGGAAGCCAGGGCTACTGCCAAGAAAGTAAGTGTTACCATCGAACAAAACGATCGGCGGGAAACCCTGAGATTTGACAAGTTGCTGGTTGCCGTCGGCCGGCGTCCGCTGACGGAAGGATTGGGCCTTGAAGAGCTGGGGGTGGAAATCGATCCCCGAAGCGGGCACGTGGTGGTGGACGCGGCATATCAGACCGGGGTTGAGGGAATTTACGCTGTGGGTGATCTTGTTGCCGGCCCCATGTTGGCTCACAAGGCTTCAGCCGAAGCCCTGGCGGCGGTGGAAGCCATCGCCGGCCGTTTTGCCGAAGTAAACTACGATGCAATTCCGGCAGTGGTCTATACTTCCCCCGAAGTTGCCATGGTAGGTTTGACCGAAGAACAGGTAAAACAACGCCAAATACCGTATTGCGTGGGAAGTTATCCATTTGCCGGTGCCGGACGGGCGCGCTGTATGGGACAAGCCGAGGGGTTTGTGAAGCTGATCGCCCACGCCAAGACCGATCGCATCCTCGGGGTCCACATCATCGGGGCCCGGGCGGCCGACATGATTGCCGAATGCGTTCTGGCCATGGAATTCGGGGCCAGTTCGGAAGACATAGCCCGTACGGTGCATGGTCATCCGACTTTCTCGGAAGCCCTGATGGAAGCTGCCATGGCTGTGCGCAACTGTTCGATTTATTCTTCCTGATCCTGGCTTTTCGTCTCCGTTGCGGTTGAAAAGCATCATCCGGTCAAATTAGCGTTAAACAGCCTGCCGGAGCCGGCGGTGCGGCCGGCCCGGAAGGTGCGGGGCCGCCCGTGCCGCTCATGCTGTAAAAAATCAAAATTTTGGGGAGCAGATGGTCTTCTGCCCCAAGTGCCGGCCAAACTGTTTTCTTCCTAATCCGGGATGATTTCTGCTTGCCCATTTTCTGCCTGTCTGGATTGTCTCAAAAGGTTCTGTTTATGGTTGCCACAGCGCCTGTGGCCCCGCTTTGCCACTTCGGTGGTGCAGTGACCGATGCCCTTGAATAAATTTGATGGACCTGAATGCCCGCAAGGGAAGTTGTGCCCCGGTTTGCCTGAAATGGTAAAAGGTGTTTGCGCCGGGGCCGGATCCGGCGGGAGAAAGACAGTGTCAGGGAGAATCGAGAAATCGATTGACACATGCAAAAAGTTTACTATAATGCAAAATGTTTACTTTGGGGAAATCCAATGCTGGAAAAAAAGATCGCTGAAAAGATTCGTCGTATCCGCAAAAGCCAGGGGTTGACCCTTGCAAGTTTCGGTGAGGCCATCGGTCTTTCCAAGGCACTGCTGTCGCGGATTGAAAACAACCAGGTTGCCCCTCCCATTGCCACCTTGTCCAAGATTGCCAACGGACTGGGTGTGCCTATCAGTGTCTTTTTCGAAGACCAGGATGATGATGCCGCCAGTTATTCTGTTACCCCCAGCCATGGACGGCGTCAGGTCATCCGTCGCGGTACCCGGGCCGGATTCATCTATTTCGCCCTTTCCAATTTCAAGAAAAAGCACCTGATCCAGCCTTTTCTCGTTCAGTATCCGGTGATTGATAAGCAGCCCACCCGCCTGTTCGACCATCCGGGGGAAGAGTTCCTTTTTGTATTAAAGGGGCAGATGGAGCTGGTTTACGGAAATGAGAAGATCCGTCTTGGACCGGGGGATGCAATCCACTTCGATCCATCCGTTCCCCATCGCGGCCAGAACGTAGGCAATGAGGTCAGCGAGTGCCTGGTGGTAGTAATTGACAAGGAAACCTGACAGACAACACACCCTATGAGCGAGGATGCTTGCCATGGAAAAGCGCAGTGACCGTATGCTTGTCGGGCCGGAAAGAGCGCCCCACCGTTCTTTGCTGCGGGCCGACGGATTTACCTCATGGGAAATGCAACGGCCGATAATCGGTGTCGCCAATTCCTTCAACGAAATCATTCCGGGCCATATTCATCTCAACAGCCTTGTGGAGGCGGTCAAGGCTGGAATTTACGCGGCCGGCGGCACCCCGGTGGTTTTTAACACCATCGGGGTCTGCGACGGCATAGCCATGAATCACGAAGGAATGAAATATTCCCTGCCCAGCCGGGAACTGATTGCCGATTCATTGGAAGTAATGGCCATGGCGCATCCTTTCGATGGCCTGGTCCTGATGGCTTCCTGCGACAAAATAATTCCCGGCATGCTTATCGCCGCCATGCGCCTTGACATTCCATCGATCTTTTTTTCCGGCGGCCCCATGCTGCCCGGTCGCGTGAAAGGACGCGACACCGGGCTGGACAAGGTGTTCGAGGCTGTAGGCCGATTCAAAAGTGGAGCAATGGATGCCGGGGAGCTGTCGAATTACGAGTGTGAAGCCTGCCCCGGCGCCGGTTCCTGTTCCGGAATGTTCACGGCCAATACCATGAGTAACCTCAGCGAGG